>CAYSLJ010000026.1:27823-52067 GCA_964431735.1 uncultured Synergistia bacterium
GAAAAAATAGAGACAGACATCAATCCCCCCGGGGTGGCGGCAGAGGAGACAAAAGAGACTGTTAACGGAATAAAAGAAATTGAAAGTGATTTTCTACATAGAACAGACGCCAGTAGTGAATTTATAACGTCAACACTCTGTCCTCTCTGTAACATATCGTCAAACAGACCGGGAGCCAAATTCTGTAAAGAATGCGGGCAAAAACTGTCAGGAGAAGATTTTCTCCTGTCACAGCAATATCTTCAGCTGACAGAAAAATTTCTTCAATTTGCTTCTCTAAATTCTCTTATTATAGAAATACAGCAGAATAAAGAAAAACTTGATGAAGGCTTTTTCCGATATCTGGACAAAAAAATGGAAATATTTGCTAAAAAAGAGAATTCCGAGCTTATTAACTCCATGAGCTATCTGTACAAGATTATGGATAATCTCCACATAAGAAAAGCAGTTGCAGTTGAGCCGGCAAAGTCTGCTGTCACCACAATCAGACCGGTAAAAAGTCAGGAAGAAAGTGAAAAAGAAGAAATCAGAAAAAAGAAAAAATTCGGCCATGTGGATTCCGGTCGATTGAGGGGGGATTCAGGAAGATTAAAGAAAAAATCCGATGATTCATGGAAACCTGCAAGAATCACCCCGGGTGATAGAGGGTCAAAGAGAATATCTGCAATGGAATACAGAAAGTATGTAGATATTATACAGGCACTGAGGCAGATTGTAGCTACAAAATCTCCGGAATTTCTATATGATACTATTGAAGAGAAAAAAGAAGAACTGGATGAGAAATTCACTACAGTTTTAAAAAGGCAGATTGATTTTGCCATGGCAGAAAACGATAATGCTCAGGTAAAAGATTTAAAATATCTGCAAAAAATCATAAGCAATCATTAGAAATCGTCACGCATGACGGGTATACATAACATACGTATGGTCTCTATTTTTTTATTATGGTAATACTGAATGAAAAATATATTAATTTTTGGTGCATCAGGTCATGGAAAAGTAGTTATAGATATAATTGAAAAAGAGCATATCTATAATATTTCAGGACTGATTGATGATAATAAGAATTTACCTGTTGATTTTTCTGGCTACAGGCTCCTTGGTACAACTGACGACATCATTCATATTATAAAAAAATATGATATTTACGGTGGAATAGTGGCCATAGGTGATAACTGGACAAGATCTAAAGTAGTTGGAAAAATCAAATCCATACTCCCTGATTTCCCGTTTGTCAATACCATTCATCCTTCTGCCCTGATTGCCCGCGATGTAACAACAGGAAAAGGATGTGTTGTTATGGCAGGAACAGTAATAAACAGCAATACCAGAACAGGAGATTTCTGTATTATAAACACCAGAGCTTCTGTTGATCATGATAATATTATAGAAGATTATGCAAGTATAGCGCCGGGAGTTACTACAGGAGGAAATGTAAAAATAGGTTCTTTCAGTGCTGTTTCTCTGGGAGCAAATATTATTCATGGCATAACTGTAGGAGAACAGACCGTAGTAGGCGCAGGCTCAACTGTATTAAAGGATCTGCCATCTTATGTGGTGGCTTACGGCACACCGGCACAGGTTGTAAGGGGGAGAAAAGCGGGAGAGAAGTATTTGTGAAGAGTGAGAAGTGAAGAGTGAGAAGTGAATAGTGAATAGTGAATAGTGAAGGGTGAGTAGGGGCGTTTAATTAAACGCCCCGGGATTAAACACGCATCACGCATTACGCATCACGCATTACGCATCACGCATTACGCATCACGCATCACGAATTCCCCTTTAAAAATTCTTCATACAGATGGACCATATCATAAAAAGGCAGAGCAAAAGGTAAGAGACTTCCAAAAGTATTATCAGTATATATTTTAACAGTTTTTTTTAAAAAACATCTGTCAGGTATCAGATGAAGTCTTCCCTCTTTTATAAAATATCCGAAGGTTCTGCACGATAAAGGTCTTGCAGGATAAATAGTGCAACACTTATCTGTAAGATTATAAAAGGGACAGTTATTATAAAGAAGGTTACCTGTAGAAGTGTCTATGACTTTACTCACGTAATCTTTAAATCTATCCAGTTCTTCAGGAGATCTTCCGGAATTAACAAGGTATTGTTTTATATAATCATATTCCAGTGCAGTGGCACCCTGTGATGCCGAAGAAGTACAGCACATACTACATCCATTACATGGATTTTCTCTGTGCACCGGTAGATGACTGTCCACTTCTTTATAAATCATTTCCACCTGTCTGTAAAATAAAGGTTCCATATCGTGTTTTCAACTCCTGTATAACACTGACGCGTTATAATCGTGACGCGTAACGCGTAATTGATGCGCGAGTTATGAAACGTGACAGGTACATCACTATTCACCCTTCACTTTTCACAACTCAAGACTCACGACTCACGTTCTCAAAGAAAAATCTTCCCTGTCAGGTGTAAGATTCCTGTTATAATAAGGATCTCCTTTTTTCATAACAAATTTCCATTTTTTGTGAAACAATTCTACTTCTCTGAAGAATCTCTTTTCCTTTTCCGGCGTATCTTCATAACCTCTTGTCTTTGATTCATAATGATATAGTTCCGCATAAGGTGTCCAGACAATTAAATAGCCTTTTTCCCTTAATTTAAGGCACAGATCTATATCACCGAAGGAAAGAATGTAGTCTTCATCAAACCCGCTTATTTCATTAAAAACATCATGTCTCATCATAAGACATGCAGCAGTAACGGCGCTTACATTCTGTATTACCTTCAGTCTTCCTCCGTAACCGGCAAAATCTCCGCTTAATCCCTTGTGAGAATGGCCGGCCACATCACCTATACCGAGAATTACCCCTCCATGCTGAATAGTTCCATCGGGGAAATATAATTTTGCTCCTGCAGCACCTACGTTTTTCCTTGTGACATGTTCGGCCATTCTAATAAAACAATCACTGTTTATAATTTCAGTATCATTATTTAAAAATAAAAGTATATCCCCTGCTGCTTCCTTTACGGCAAAATTATTTATTGCAGAATAATTAAAAGGATTATTCCATGTAATAATTTTTATATATTCTATTTTTTTTAATTCTTCATAAAGTAAAAAAGTCTTCTCTTCTCTACTGTTATTTTCTGCAATTATTATTTCAATATTCATGTAATCCGATTTTTTTATTATTGAATTTATACATCTGGATAGATCTTCCGAATGATCTGAATTCGGAATTATAACAGATATTTTCGGGCGATCTTTGACAGTGTATGTGACCTTATAAGAGGTTAAAAAAAGACCATCTTCTACAGTACCTTCCAGACCGATTCGTTTAATATGTTCTTCCAGAGCTTTTCTGGCAGAATGAACTGCCCGGGGCTTAACAGTTAAATTCATGGCAGTAGAATCTTTATGTATCCTCCAGTGATAGAGAATTTTCGGTATATGGATTATATTTTTTGCCACTTCTGACATCCTGAGATTGAGATCATAGTCCTGGCTTCCATCAAAGCCTTCTCTAAAACCTCCCAGCGACAGTAACAGAGATTTTCTGTATATGGCGAAATGGCCGATGTAATTATAACTTCTCAGAGTATCGGGGGACCAGTCAGGTTTAAAATAATGGTCCAATCTTGTAGACCCTGCAATTTTATCCTCATCTGAATAGATTAAATCTGCGTCTCTATTATGCTGCAATATATGTACTGCTTCAAAAAGGGCAAAAGTCGGTAACAGATCATCATGGTCTAGAAGTGCTATAAAATCTCCTGTCGCCATTGATAGAGCTTCATTTGAATTACCTGCTATACCTCTGTTTTCAGACAAAAATTTTACCTTTATCCTTTTATCTTTTTTTTTATATTCTTCAAGTATTTCTTTCACATAAATTTCTCTGTCAGAACCGTCTGCAATACACAGTTCCCATCCGGAATAGGTCTGAGCCAGAACAGATTCAATCATAGAAACAAGAAAATTTCTGTCCGTATTATATACCGGTACAAGGATACTTATTTCAGGATTATATTCAAATACGATATTTCTCTCTTTTTCCAGTTCCCTTTCATCAGGTTCATTTCTCTTTATCCATTCTTTATAAAGCTTTTCACTGTTTAATTCGAATAACAGTTTCTCTTTTACTTTTCTTATAAAATCCTTTAAACTGCGGGTCCTTATATAAAGAATTGATTTTTTTATATATGTCACAGGTTGAGTAATTAATTTCAAGTAAAAATCAGGTAAAATCTTCATATTTCTCTCAATAAATCCATTTGTCCGGAAATTGCCATTAATTCACATATACCATCAAGAACTTTCTCAGGGGAAATTTTTTTAAGACACTTCAAATCAAAAGGACAGTCTTCAGGACGTAATTTATAACATGGAGAACAGAAGGTATCTCTGTAAATAACAAGGGATTTATCGCCGTAAGGCTGCCATTCATGAGGCAGTACATGACCGCTGAAAATAATTAATAAAGGTATTCCGAGCACTCCTGCTATATGACCGGGGCCGCTGTTATTTCCTATAAAAATATTACAATGTTTCAGAACTGACATAAATTGCTTCAAATTAAGTATTCCTGCAAGAGAAAGGACATTATCTTTACAAACACTCAGAGCCATTATTTCTTCTATAAGCTTCGTATCCCCCTTTCCTCCGAATAAAAAGATTTTACCCTTATATTTTTTTGCAAGTAAATCAATAAGTAGAGCGAAATAAGAAGGGGGCCAGCACCTCATATTAGTGCCAGAGCCGGGATGAATGGCTGCAATAAAAGGAGTCTCCCTGATAATTGATTTTATATCTTCAGGTATATCTTCTTCAAAAAACAGTTCAGGTAAGGTATATTCATAATTTATAGTATGAACAGACGGAAGGGACATAATCAGTTCACATAACTGAGCCGAAATATGCGGTTTCCATAACTGTCTCGGCACATCTTTCAATATATCTCCGTCCAGACTTATATTGAGAGGAACAGAACAGTCTTTACTTCTGTATCCTGCCTTATATACTGCACCTGATATATTCAGAATCTCCCTTGTATCGCTGAATCTTCTGAGATCTATTGCGAGATCGAAATTCATTGAATAAAGAGTTTCTTTTAATCTATCAAGATCTGCTCTATCATGGAAATTTTCTCCCTTTTCCGATTTCTCATGAAAAAAATTGAAACATATAATATTATCTATTTCTTTAACAGTTTCCAGTAATGGTTTTGCCCATGACCCGCAGAGCACGGTAATATGAGAATCGGGAAATTTCTTTCTGAGTATGTTAATTGCAGGGAGACCTGAAATAACATCGCCAATATGATCTAACTTCAAAACAAGAATTTTATTGATAGCTTCCGCTTTTATTCCTTTAACGGAAGGAGGTGTGAAAGTTTCATTCAGAAAAGGTTCATAATGTTTTATATATACAGGATCTTCTAATTGTTCATCAGAAGGTGTTTCAATATATGTCTTCCGAAGGCATGTAATATGTTCGTGAGAAAGGTTACAGAAAAATTTTTCACTTATATTATTTATCCAGATCATATCTGCAGAGGAAGGAGTATTTCTGATAATAAATCTTTCCCGAAAAGATACATTTCCTTTGAAAAGAATCTGTTTATTTATAGAAGCGGTCTGTCCTGTTTCAGTTACTGCTTTAATGACGACTCCATATGTATTTCCGTCTTTTAAACCTTTTAATTCATGTACAAATGTAAATCCGGAACAGATACTGTTTTTCACCGACGGATAAGCGAGAGCAACGTCAGTTCTAGCATGGCCGTATCTGGCATTACCCAGGAACTGTCCTTCAAAATAAATTTCAATCGTCTTTATGGTTTTATGTGAAATAGCCCATCCCGATATCTCAAGAGAATCAAAAAAAATCTCCAGATTATCGCAGTGAAGCATTATATTTTTTAATCTCTTTATATATGTAATAAGAGGCCTTAAGAGTGATTTTATAAACATATTTATCGGGAAATCGTGACGCGTGACGCGTGACGGGTAACCGGACTTTTATTTCCTCTGTTATTACTGAGGTGAGCATAAATAATACATATTACGTTCATTACGCGTAACGGGTGATGCGTGACGCGAGGATTATCTGTAATTTACAATGAACTACAATATAAATGCTTATGCTCAGCTCAGTGACATTTAACATTACATTTCGTAAATTTTCTATCCCCATCAGATAATTCCTTTTTTATAAGAAATTTTCCTAAAAACTTGAATTTTTTTATTTTCTTATGTAATATGTAGTGAGTGGAGAGCAGTGAGTCGGGAGTCGGGGAAAGTGAGAAGTGAATGGTTGAACCCACCCGTTAACGCGTCACGATTATTACGCGTCACTCTTCAGAAAGGATTTCAATTTAATATGGATTTTTCACTTTTAACCGGCGAAAGAACAGAAGATCTCGGTCTGGGAATCCCCTATGAACGATGGTCTCTTTCACAGCTTCTGGAAAAATTATATTTTATATATGATTTTTCAACAGTCCTTGAAGGGCCCGGAGACGGTATGGCCGGTATAAAAGGTCTGAACAGCATACCTTTTGCCGGGAGAAACTGCCATGTTTCAGTAATTCTTCCTTCTGAAAAACAGATTGAAATAGCCAGATATGTCTACAAACAGCATAATCTGGATGTAACATTTCAGAGATCGGAACATTTTGAAATGGACTATCCCGATAAATCCTTCGATCTTGTATGGAACTTCTGTGTTACTCACATTCTGGATTCGGAAAAAATTATAGATAACATGGTAAGGATTTCCAGTAAGTACGTAATGATTATTGTCCCGAACCTGCTTAATTACGGTTTTTTACTCCATAAAATAGATCATGTTCTTACAGGAGAGCCGTGGATTCATGGAAATATAAATTATATGAATATACCAAAAATAAAAAGTGCTCTTGAAAAACGGGGCATGTCCGTAAAACAGACATTTCTTGTAGATGTCCCTTTCTGGCCTGATATAGATAAACCGATAGAGGCAGTCATAGGCAATCTCTTCCCTTTCCTGAAAAAATGGTTAAATAAAAGAGCTGAAGAAAGATATAAAACATGCTCTTATAAATTTGATGATCTTCCCTATTTTACACATGACCCTGCTTTCGAGAAACTTATGGCTAAATTGAGTTTTATAGAAAGGTATTTTCCTGAATTTATCAGGGTATTATTTGCCCATCACAATGGAGTTATTGCTCAGAAATAATGAAATATTTTCACTCCCAGGAAACAGATAACACCTTAAGCTGCAGTATCGGTATAATGGCCTATAATGAAGGAGCAAATATCGGCCATCTGCTCAGGTCACTTACAAATCAAAAACTTTCCTCTGTCACCATAAAAGAAATCATAGTAATAGCAAGCGGCTGTATTGATAATACGGAAGAAATAGTAAAAAATTATATTCCCTTTGATAACCGGGTACGGCTGGTAGTCCAGAAGGAACGAAAAGGAAAGGCTTCGGCAGTAAATCTGTTTTTACGTGAAGCTACAGAAAAAATTCTTGTCCTTGAGAGTGCAGATACACTGCCTGATGAAGATACAATAGAAAAGCTTGTAATGCCTTTTTCAGACAGTAATATAGGCATGACGGGCGCCCATCCTGTTCCTGTAAATAAAAACAATGATTTTACAGGTTTTTCAGTACATCTCCTGTGGGAACTGCATCATCAGCTATCACTTTATTACCCGAAAATGGGTGAATTAATAGCATTCAGAAACATATTCTATAAAATCCCGGAAAGTACTTCCGTCGATGAAGCATCAATAGAACCGCTTGTAAAAGGACAGGGATTTCAAATTCTATATGTACCTGAAGCTATTGTAATTAATAAAGGTGCCGAACATATAGCTGATTTTATAAGGGTAAGAAGAAGAATATTTGCAGGCCATCTGGCAATAAAGAAAAAATTCGGTTACGAAGTCTCTACAATGAAAGTCACCAGAATTTTGAAGATTCTGCTGAAAAGTTACAATAAGTTCGGTCTAAAAAAAGCACCCTATATACCTCTGGTAGCCCTGTTAGAATGTTATGCAAGAATCCTCGGCATGATAGATTACTATATTTATAAAAGAGAATTTGCAGTATGGGAAATAGCTACTACAACTAAAAATCTGTATCAGTAATTTCCAGAAGCTGTAGAGAGCCATCTGTATATATGATATAATAAGTGAGTAGTGAGCAGGGGCGTTTAATAAAAAGCCCTGAAGATGAATTATGCATCACCCATTACGAACCACCCGTCACGCGTTACGCGTTACGCGTCACGCAAACAAAGGAGACTTATAAAATGCTTATAGAACCCAGAGGCCCTGTAGAGCATTTTTTATGGGGAAAATTTATAATATGCGGGAAAGAACACAGCAGCACCGTAGGTGCCGGTAAAGATATAAGGCTTATAGGGAAAGAAGTCACAAAATGGGAAGAAAGAAAAGGCCATTGCATTACAGCCTCTATGATAACAGGTATAATAGATAAAAATATTGACGTCTTAATAGTAGGAATAGGAGTGGAAGGTAATATAAAATTTCCTGAAGAAGTAAAAAATACCATAATAGAACATGGCATAAAAGAAGTTATAGTTGACAAAACACTCAATGCCTGCAAAATATATAATAAATTATTTAATGAAGGTAGAAATGTAGCCCTTCTGGCACATGGAACATGTTAGATGAATGTAGTATTTTCTTTGTAAAAAACTTTATTCTTTATATCCCGGACGACTTATTAATCCTTTAAGGGTTTTATTATAAGTTAAATCAAGCATATATTCTGCATTGAAATTGGAAAGAGAACGAAAGAGTGTACCTTTTATATTTGGCTCATCCTTTGCAAATTCGGAAAGCATCTTTTTTACTTTTTTTCTTCTGAGATTACCTGTATGAGAAAGAGGACAGCAGCAGTATGTAAGAGGAAATTTTTTTTCAATAGCATATGTACTTATTTTTTCTTCTTCTACATACATTAACGGTCTTATAACTTTAAATTTCCCTGACTCAGATTTAAACACAGGGAGCATTGTCTCTATTTTACCGTTATACATCATAGAAAGTAATACTGACTCAATAAAGTCATCACTGTGATGTCCCAGAGCTATCTTCTGACAACCATACATATCTGCATATCTGTAAAGAACTGACCTTCTCTGTCTTGAACAATAAAAACATCTGTCTTCAGCTTTTTCCCTGTCATCAAAAACAGTTTCATAAATATTACTTTTTATTACCTGAAAATCATATCTATTTTCTTCCAACCATTTTACAATTGTATCAATAGAAAATCCGGGGAATCCGGGATGTACAATAGATACAAAGAGGGAAAATTCAACAGGAGCACGTTTCTGAAGGCGGGACAGGGTATCAAGCATTGTAAAAGAGTCTTTTCCGCCTGAAAGTGCCACAAGAATTTTGTCCCCTTCTTCTATCATGTTATAATCTCTGATGGCATATCCTATTTTTCTGTATATATTCTTCATGTATGACATTAATCGTTACGCGTGACGGGTGGTTCGTGATGCGTAATGCGTGATGCGTAATGCGTGATGCGTGTTCAGTGTTCTCACCGGTACCGGGCGAACACAGGTTCGCCCCTATAACTCACCTCTCACTCTTCACCTCTCACTCTTCACCTCTCACTATTCACTTCTCACTATTCACTTCTCACTATTCACTTTTATTAAAAACTATAGTAAAAGTACTGCCCTGATTTTCTGCTGATTCTATCTGAAAAACTGCTTTATGGGCATCCAGAATTTTCCGGCAGATTCTTACGCCAAGACCTGTCCCCATTTCTTCTTCTGTACCTGAAGTGGAATAAACCTTTCCGTCTCCGAGCAGTTCCATTATCTTGATTTCTGACATTCCTACACCTGTGTCTTTTATGGACACTACAAATTTTCCTTCTTCTTCTTTTGCAGAAACCTCAATAGTTCCTCCTCTGGGAGTAAATTTAATAGAATTACTTACCAAATTTGTAATAACCTGGGAAATTTTATTTACATCAAAAGAAAGAAGAAAATTTTCCGGCACATTATTTATCAAAGATATATTTTTTCCATCTGCCGTAAACTTATGAAGTTTTACGATTTCATCTATTAATTCCTTCAGACTACACTCCTCAATATTCAGAGTAAACGTATCGGATTCCTGAAGGGCAAGTGTAAGAATATCCTTTACATATTGAAGCTGTTTTTGGGCCGCTTTGTTAATTATGTCAATCAATTCTTTCTGAATATCATTCAGTGGATTGGAAAAATCTCTGTTCAGAAGTAAACCGGAACTGTTTAAAATACTTGTAAAAGGTGAAAGGAGATCATGAGAAACTATATGTAAAAAATCGTTTTTTAATTTATTCAATCTCTTTAACTCGTCTTCCCTGTGCTTTATCCTGAGAGCAGTTCGCACTCTTGCTTTAAGCTCTGTTTCAGAAACAGGTTTTTTAATATAATCTACTGCTCCGAGGTCCAGTCCTTTTTCCACATCTTCATCCTGAATCTTTGCGGATACAAGGATTATGGGGATATCTCTGGTTTTATTATTATCTGAAAGTATTTTACAGACTTCGAGGCCATCCATTACCGGCATCATTATATCGAGCAAAATAAGATCAGGCAGTTCTTCTCCGGTCATTTTAACAGCATCTTTACCGTTATCGACTTTTATCAGTTCATACCTATCTTCAAGAATTAATTCCAGTAAAAATACATTTGCCGGTTCATCATCAACTATTAAAATCTTATCTTTACCGTCCATTCATTTACCTCTCTCATTATTTAAATTTATCATACTGATAATCCCCTGAAGCCGACCGGGATTTATATGAACATCGTAACACGTAACGGGTAACGCGTGACGGGAGGAACAGCTTCTCATACTTCGTTATGACCGAAAGAGTCATGGCCGTTTTCGGGATTAAAAGATTACGGGGAACAGGAATTGGACCAACCATCCCGGTAATCCCATAAATCCTGTAAATCCCGGTCAAATTTTAAAGTAAGGAATAATAAAAGAAAAAGTAGAACCCCTTCCCTGTTCACTTTCTACCTGTATATTGCCCTGTAGCAGTATGGCAAGTTTTTTACTGATTGCAAGCCCTCTTTTTATCCTCTTATAACCTGTTAACTGCCCTTTATCAAAATCTCTAAAATCATCGTATATAAAGTCTAAATTCTCTGAAGATATACCTGTCCCTGTATCATGAACAGAAAAAATGACAGTTTCATCCTTCATAGATATTTTTAGTTCAATCTCACCTGAAGAAGTAAATTTTACAGCATTTGCCAGAAAATTTACAATTATCTGAATAATTTTTTTTCTGTCTGAAAAGATCGAAACAGGTAATCCCTTATCTCTTGTTATAATGAAACGTATATCATCTTTCTTAATATTTCTTATAAAACCTTCTATATCGGCAATCATATCTTCAAGGGAAAATATTTCCAGAATTAATTCTGTTTTCCCTGCCTCCAGTGTGGCCAGTTCAAGTATATGATCAATACAGGCAAGAAGCCTTGTCCCGCTTTCATTTATCATAGACAGACCTTTAATCTGTTTTTCATTTAAATTATCAGCATATCTTGTCATTAATATCTTCGAAATGCCAAGGATAGAATTCATAGGTGTTCTGAGTTCATGAGATATACCCGACAGTACCTGGCTTTTAACACGATTCACAACCTCTGCCTGTTCTTTTGCCTCTCTTAATTCTTCCTCCATTTTTTTCCTGTCTGTAATATCTTCTTTAATAGCCAGGAAATGTGTTATATGACCACTGGCATCCCTGAGTGGCGAAATAGATGCAAACTCCCAGTAAAATTCTCCATTTTTCTTTTTGTTATGAAATTCACCTCTCCATTCATGTCCTGCCCTTATAGTTTCCCATAAAATCTTATAGACATCGGGATGAGTTTCACCTGATTTTAATATATTCGAATTTTTTCCTTTCACTTCTTCCGGTGTATAACCTGTAATTTCAGTAAATTTCCTGTTTACATATTCAATATGTCCTGACGTATCGGTAATAACAATAGAACTGGGACTCTGTTCCACTACAGATGACATGGCTTTTTCTTCAATAGAATTATCAAGTAAATACCGGCCTTCCACACGGGAAAGTGACTTAATGAGACTGCTTTTTATTTCAGGTATTTCTTTTTCCAGTTCTGAAAGGAGTTTTTTTATCATAAATCTTCTGGAATTATTACTATCACAGCCAGGGCATTTACAGAATATGACAGGAAATTCTTTTTCCCGGGCATATTCGGCAGTATATTTTTCTTCTACATAAACGAAAGGTCTTATAACAATATTTCTTCCGTCATCAGAATATAATTTTGCCGGCATAGCTTTTATTTTTCCTATAAAAAACTGGTTGAGTAAAAGGGTTTCAATAAAATCATCCATATGATGTGCAAGAGCTATTTTATTACACTTAAATTTAACGGCCAGATCGTAAAGAATACCTCTTCTGAGACGGGAACAAAAAGAACAGTAACTGTTTCTTTTCATTTTTGCTTTTATAATATCCAGGATACAGGTTTTTTCTATATGATACTCATATCCCCTTTCTTTTAAAGCTTTTTCGAGGATATCGGATCTATAATCTTCATACCCCGGATCTATATTGACTGCCATCAATTCATATTTAAAAGGTACCTTATGGTTCAGTATATCAAGCAGATGAAGAAGAGACCAGCTATCTTTTCCTCCTGACAGGCCAACCATAATCCTGTCGCCATTTTCAATCAAATTAAATTTTTTATTTGCTTCTCCTATTTTATAAAGAATTTTTTTCTCAAGTTTATCCATAAATGAATTATATCATAATTTACACTTCCATGACGAGTATTATTTATGCCGGTATATTTTACAGAAAAATTATTACAATTTTCTTTTAAAAATTATTCTATTTAATATTAAAATATGCTAAAATTATAAGATGAAAATTTTAACAGTGTTATAAATTTTGTGTAAAAGTAATATTATACAGATTATATGATACTTTTTAAATTACTTAACAGCCATAAGGGGGGTGTAATACCCGGATAAAATATACCAGTATAACGGGTATAATTAGTTGAATTCTCCTAATAACATAATCGAACAAGAACAGAAAAATGATTTTCCTGAAGATAACAGTGAAAGTACTGTTATAGAAAAAAAAGCTCATATCCGCATAAGAGGTTCTATGAGAACCGATGTCGGGAAGGTACGTGATTTAAATCAGGATAGTATGCTTACAATGCAGCTTACTATGAATGAATGTTCCGAATTTATCCAACCCCGTTTGTTTATAGTAGCAGATGGCATGGGAGGTATGTCTGACGGCGAAATAGCAAGTTCTATGGCCATAAGATATGTGGCCGAAAAAGCTTCAGAAAGTCTTCTTGACAGGTCATGCAATTTTCCTATTGATGCAAAAATTCTATCGGGAGCACTTGAATATGCCAATGAAAAGGTTTATAACTATGCCCATGAAGATCCTTCAAGGGAAGGTATGGGGTCAACCATAACAGCAGCTCTCCTTATAGGGAACAGATTACTTGTAGGGCATGTGGGAGATACAAGAGCCTATATTATTAACACAGAAGAGATAAGGCAGATAACGGAAGACCATTCCCTTGTAACACGTCTGCTAAAAATGGGACAGCTTACGCCGGAACAGGCACAGAATTATCCTCATAAAAACCTTATATACAGAAGTCTTGGTCCTAACCATCCTGTAGAAATCGCTACCTATGAAGAACTTCTTAAACCGGGTGATATTGTTTTAATCTGCTGTGATGGTCTGTGGGACTATTTTCCTAATGAAGAACTTCAGTCCATAGTAACATCTTCCAATGATTTTGACAAAATTACAGCACAGCTGGTAGACCTGGCAAACGAAAGAGGCGGGAAAGATAATATAACAGTAATTATCTTTCAGCTTGTATGTATTAATAAAGAGTGAAAAGTGAGTGGTGAATAGTGAATGGTAAACAGGCGAACACAGTTCGCCCTGTACCGGTGAAAACACGAATCACGCATTACATATTACGATAACAGTGAACATTGAGTTGATAGTCTTTCGACTCGATGTTCACTGTTATTTTCTGTAACTACTCTGAATAAATGCTCAAAATTATCTTTACCCGAAAGAAGAGCTTCTTTTTTTGCCTTATCACAGGAACATAGTTCATACCAGTCAATGTCAGTTTTATCCATAAAAGCCATTTTGCCTCCTGCTGTTCTGCAGATAGCCCATCCTGCTGCAATATCCCATATATGACCTCTCATTATGGCTCCTATGGCCGACCCTCCTGCTACATAGCACATATGGGCAGCTATACTGCCCATAGACCTGGTTTTACCGGGAAATTTTCTCAGATCAAAAACACGATGGGCATAAGAAGGAACAGCAAGGAAGGAATTTTCATCAATAACGGCGTGAGAGATATTCAATTTCTGTTCCTGTAAATACGTATGTTCTCCGTCAGAATAATAAAGCTCATCTGTAACAGGCATATAAAAAGCTCCGTAAACAGGCATATAATTTACGAGAACCCCTATGGAAATGCCCCATACAGGAAGGCAGCAGGAAAAAGATGCAGTTCCGTCAAGAGGATCTACTGCCCATATAATCTGTTCTGTTTTCGCAACAGCTTTCTCTGACATTTCTTCACTTAAAATAATATGATAAGGATATTTTTCGCGGATTTTATCTGTTATAAATTTATCCAGGAATAAATCAGCCTCTGTTACAGGAGTCTTATCAGGTTTTTCACAGGGCTTTACCATGCCGTAATAAGTCAGGGCTATTTTGCCGGACTCTATAGTTAAATCTTTCAGGAAATTTATATCTATTAACATAATTTTATATCGTAATGCGTGATGCGTGATGCGTAAATTTCACCCTTCACTTTTCACGACTCCCAGCTCACTTTTTACTTTTCGCTACTCACTACTCACTTTTCACTTTTCACGACTCCCAGCTCACTTTTCACTTTTCACTATCTAAATATACTCAAACAATGTTTCTCTCTGTTCACCTCTATTGGGAACAGGAACAAAACCGTTTTTCTTTGCTATATCAGCACCTTCGTCACTGTATATAAAATCTATAAAATCTCTGAGAGGCTTTTTAGCATATTTACTTATATACATATAATAAGGGCGAAGAACAGGATATTTGCCTGTCTGAGCATTTTCCACGGAAGGCGTAAGATATTCGCTGTCCTTTTCTTTCGACACTGCAAGAGCTTTTGTACTCTTATCCTGGTAGTTCATAAAAAAATATCCTATGGCATTTTTATTCTGCCCTATTTCTTTGACTATATCTTCAGGTGTTTTAAGAATTTTGATATTGGCAGGAAGTTTATTCATATCAACATTTTTGCTTATATCTATAAATTTTTCGAGAAAATAATCATATTCTCCAGCAGTAATTTCCCTGTATAGAACAGCAATCTCCCCTTCTTCTCCTCCGACATCCTTCCAGTTTGTAATTTTACCTGAAAATATATCTTTAATCTGGTCTTTATCCAGTTTTTCAACTTTATTACCGGGATTTACAGAGATACAGTAAATATTAAATCCCACATAAAATTCTCCTACATCAATATTTTTTTCTTTCGCTTTTAAAATCTCTTCAGTGCTTATTTTTCTTGAAGACTCTGCAATATCCACCTTACCTTCAAGAAAATCTTCTATACCTTTTTTGCTTCCTGTTGACAGAATTTCAATCTTTGTACCGGTATTTTTCTTCATATAAGCTTCTGCCCAGGCCTTACTGAGATCACTTATACTGATAGAACCGCCTATGAGTATATCCCCTTCTGCACCGCCCCCTGTCTGACATCCGGAAAAAAGTAAAGAGAAAATCATAAGTAATACATATAACATACGCATAAGAATAAATACCTCTTTCATAAATAAATTTGTATAAAAACAGTGTATAAATAACATTCATATAACTATCTATACTTTTGCACTTTTTCATAATTTCCTTGTTTTTACTGACTTTATAGTTAAACAGGTTTTGGGTTTTAATCTTCCTGACCCGACACCCGGCACCTGAAACCTAAAAATTGAATAGATTATTTTTTACAGTTTTTAAAATCTGCAAAAGTATAGTAACTATAAATAATATAAATTTTCTTACTCCTATAATTATCTCAAAAACAAATAGTTTGTCAAGCATATTAAAGGATTTACATAGACTTTTTATTTATGTGATTTATAGTGTATTTATGTGATTTATGGTATAATATAAAAAACCTTGTTATAATTCATTACTGTAACAGGCAAAAAAGATTGAAAACCATATCGGAGCCATATGGATGTTTATACATCATTATAATGATTCTATGGTTTATAGGTAAATATTAATTTTACCACTATCTCTTTAGGACTACCCAGATTCGTAAAAGATCTCGGTAATAAGAGTGCTAAGTACGGCTCCAAATAAGTTAGTACCCATATTAAAACCTGTCCCTGGCCGGACTCTTCCGGAAAATATATGATCCTGTTGCGTGACAAACTGGTTTTTTAGACGTTTAATATTTTGCATCTATATAATTTATAACTCTCTTTTAATACGGCATATCTTTTCCTCCAGAACCCGGCCAGGGACAGGAGTGAGTGCCATATTTTTTTGGGTACCAATTTACCTGTTGCGGTACTTAGGACTGTAAGAAAATAACTCCGGCAAATTGTTAGAACGATTAGTATCCTCGCGTTACGCGTCACGATATAAATTATAACTATGATGTAATTATTTTCAGACAGTTCCTAAGAGACTGTAAGAAAATAACCCTGGCAAATTATTAGAATGGTTATCATACTCGCGTCACGCGTTACGCGTTACTCGTCACGATATAGACTGTAAATATGATGAGGTTATTTCTTGACAACCCCTAAGTTATGAAATACACTATATTATTCTACCGGGTATAGTCATAAAAAATCTCTTTTTTTATCTTGATTTTATCATGTAATTGCCCTATACTGATGTAAATTAAAATAGAAAAGAGGTAAAAATTTTGAAAAAAACTTTAATTTGTTCAGTCATTATTTTCTTACTTATAGCCATATTTGCAGGCTGTAATAAAGAAAGCACATCTACCCCGCAACCGGGAACAACTCCATCAGAGTCAACGGGAGGCACGACTCCGGTAGAAACAGTCTCCACACCTGCCGAAACGGCAGAAAAAACACCTGCTGAAACTTCAGAGAAAACACCTGCCGAAACGGCAGAAAAAACACCTGCTGAAACTTCAGAGAAAACACCTGCCGAAACGGCAGATAAAAACGAACCGACAGAAATCAGAGTACGTCACATACTGGTAAAAACAGAAAAAGAAGCAGATGACATCATGGCAAAATTGAAAAAAGACGGTAAAAAAGCAGATTTCGCAGCCATAGCTATGGAAAAATCCCTGTGTCCTTCCAAAGAGAAAGGCGGAGATTTAGGAGTTTTCGGCAAAGGAGCAATGGTGCCGGAATTCGAGCAAGCTGCATTTAAACTTAAAACAGGTGAAACAGGAAAAGTAAAAACCCAGTTTGGCTGGCATGTTATAGAAAGGACGGAACTTCATATGGGAGAAATAAAAGCAAGTCATATACTTGTTAAAACAAAAGAAGAAGCTGAAGAGATCATTAAAGAGCTGAAAGGCGGCGGAGATTTTGCAAAAATTGCAAAGGAAAAATCTGAATGTCCTTCCAAACAAAATGGCGGAGATCTCGGTTATTTCGGTAAAGGCATGATGGTGCCGGAATTTGAAAAAGCAGCTTTTGCGCTGAAAGTAGGAGAAATAAGTAAACCGGTACAGACACAGTTCGGATGGCATGTTATAAAAAGAACAGAATAACATACAGGGTGAAGAGTGAAATGTGATGATTACTTACTGTACACCAGTCACTCTTCACTTTTTATTGTTAACAAATTTTTAACATTTTACCCTTTACTGTTATAAGATACCGTGTTACAATTATTGTATAATAATCTGAATAATGTGAGAGGAGATATAAAGATGGAGATTTCCAGAACAAACATACATACTACTTCTGCAGGTGGTAACATAACAGCAAAGAAATCATCTGATACAGAACCTAAAGATAGAGTAGATTTGCTCAATGAACAGGTTTCAAAAGGAACCTTATCGGAAGATATTGCAGCCAGAATAAAAGAACTCAGAAGTCAGGTACAGGAAGAAAAAGCTTTCGGAAAACCGACATGTTACGCTCCTATGAGTGAAAAAGGTCTTCCAAAACCGACATGTTATGCTCCGGCAAAATTACCAAAACCAACATGTTACGCTCCTATGAGTGAAAAAGGTCTTCCAAAACCGACATGTTATGCTCCTATGGCTTAATATTTGCAAAATCAGAAAAAAGATAGAATAGATGTTTTCTATTCTATCTTTTTTTATGGAAAGAAGGATATAAAATGGAAGATTATTCCAATATGAGTTATATACTGGAATTTACGGAAGCATGTAATAACAGATGCAGTCACTGTTATAATATATGGAAAATGGACGGATATAAAAGAAAAGGGAAAGAACTTGCTACAGAAGAATGGAAAGAGGTTATAAAAAAACTTAAAAAAGAAACAGACTGTAAAAGTGTTGCCATAACGGGAGGAGAGCCGACTCTGAGACCGGATTTTTTAGAAATACTTCAATTTATTGATAGTCTTGGTATCATATCGATTTTAATCACAAACGGAACCAGATTAAACAGGGATTTTATAAGAGATTGCGTGGACAGAGGCGTAAGACTCTTCGAGTTACCTCTTCTCGGACCAACAAGGGAAATACACAATGAAATATCCGGGAATGACTGCTGGGATAATGTAATAGAATCAGTTGTTGAAATAAAAAGCATGAATGCCAGAAGTATTATGGTATTTGTTGCTACAAATAAAAATATTCCTTATTTTGAAGAAACCATGAAACTTGCCATAGCACTCGATACCGGTGGTATGATGCTTAACCGTTTTAATCCGGGAGGGGAAGGTATAAAACATATGGATGAGTTGATCCCTTCGGCAGAAGATTTTGAACAAATCCTGGAGATTGCGAACAGACTTTCCTTTGAATACAGATATCCTGTAAGCTGTTCCGTTCCGATACATCCATGTATAATAAACATGTCGAAATATCCCAACCTGGGTACAGGGTTCTGCGCGGCAGGAACAGACAGGGCCTATTATACAATAAGCCCTCAGGGCATGATGAGACCCTGCAATCATTCACCTACAATACTGGGAAATTTCCTTACAGAGAAATTTTCCGATATGATACATAACCCTGTCCTGAAGGAATTTGCCTCCGCCATTCCTCCCATATGCGAACCATGTCCTATGGCTAAAGAATGTCAGGGAGGATGTAAAGCAACAGCAGAAGTCTGCTATGGTTCAACAAGAGAAATGGATCCTTTTCTCAAAAAAAATCTCCACCGTCATCCTCTTTACAGGGAAAAAGGAGAAATGAAAAAGAACCGGGCATATGAAAATGAAGGAGATTATTCAGGGGAATTTGATGGGTGATCCGTGGTATCTGAAGAGGAATGGAAATTTATTAATAGTCTCTTTCCTCCAGTCACGCATTACGCGTTACGCGTTACGATTCTCATATAAAAAAAGGAGAATTTATGAAAAAACATCCCTATTATAAACTGCATTATATAATAGAACTTACGGAAACATGTAATAACAGATGTCATTACTGTTACAATGTATGGAAAATGGAAGGTTACAAAAAAGAAAAAAGAAAAGAACTTTCTACGGAAGAGTGGAAATTTGCCATAGATAAACTCCACAGAGAAACATCCTGTACCTGTATTACTCTTTCCGGCGGAGAACCTACATTGAGAAAAGATTTTTTAGAGATATTGTCTTATATTCATTCCAAACACATCGAACCGATGGTTATCACAAACGGAAGCAATCTGTCCTCAGAATTTATACAGGCCTGTATGAAAAGAGGGGTAAGGGTTTTCGAACTGCCACTGCTGGGACCTTCACGGGAAATACACAATGAAATAGCAGGAAATGATTGCTGGGATAAAATCATAGAAGGTATTGTAGAAATAAGATCCTGTGGAGGAAGGCCTGTAGTGGTTTTTGTTGCAACAAAGAAAAATCTGCCTTTTTTTGAAGAAACCTTAAAACTTGCCATAGCACTGGAATCTGACAGTATGATGCTGAACCGTTTCAATGCCGGTGGTGAAGGGTTAAGATATATAGACTCATTAATGCCGGACGTGGAGGAATTTGAGAAAGCCATGGATATTGGAAACACTTATTCACAGCAGTACAGGTATATGATAAGCAGTTCTATTCCTGTACAGCCATGCCTTATAGATGTGAATAAATATCCTTATATAAGATCAGGATTCTGTGCGGCAGGTACCGATTCGGGGTATTTCACAATAGGCCCTGACGGTTTAATGAGACCATGTAACCATTCGTCAAGAATTCTCGGAGATTTTCTCACTGAAAAATTTGAAGATATTATAAAGAAACCTGAAGTAGAAGAATTTAAAACTGCTGTTCCCGATATATGCGTGTCATGCCCTCATGTATCATTCTGCCAGGGCGGATGTAAAGCATCTGCAGAGGTGTGTTACGGCTCTGTTAAAGAACTGGATCCGTTTCTTAAAAGAAATTTAAAAAAGCAGAAGGAATTTTTGAAGAGTCATGATGCGTAACGGAAGGAACCAGCCGTTATCCTTTACGCATCACCCATTACGCATCATCCATTACGAATTAAGGGGGTGTCTTGAAGGGTCTCCCATTGGAAGCCAGGGAAATAAAAGAGGAGATTCATTAAAATATTCTCTGTATAGCTGGCTATGGAGATTTAATCCTGCTGTAAAACCTGTGGACATGGCAGTAATGACACCGGAGACAGGCGTTACAATATTACCTGCAGCCACAACACCCGGTATCCCTGTATTACCTTCACTATCAACCTTTATATATCCTTTTTTCAACATTATTCCTCTGTCTTTTAAAAAATCAGTTACACCTGTTTTCATTGTGTAAGAATTATAATCAATGAGTATATTTTCGTAATATTTTTTCTCAATTTCCTTACCGGCCATATCAAGAAGAGTAATTTCAAGAGTTTTGTTGTCTATTTCTCCGTTAATCTTCATTGTTCCGTAATGAATATGAAGCTCTTTATATTTTTCCATTTCTTCTTCCGTCAGTTTATCCTCTATAATGACAAGACTGTTTACATCAGGTCTTATATATTTAAGCTTCAATGCAAGTTCTGCTGTTTCGGCACTGCACCCGAGAACAGCTATATGAGCTTCCTGTGGAAGGAAAGTGGCTTCCAGTTCTATGGGACTGAACATTACTCTTATATATTTCATATATTTTGACATGTTGCCATGAGGGAAAAAACCTGTACATATGGCAACTTTCTTACTTTTATATACTCCCCTGTCTGTCTCCACTGTTTTTATATCATTCTTTAAATCTACATTTATTACCTTTTCATGCTCCTTAAGGACAAGGCCTGCTTCTCCGGCATCTATCTTAAGAAAATCCATAACCTTATGACCCATAAAAAACCATCTGTGCGTTACACGTAGTTTCCCGTATTTTGCAAAAGCTCCTGTTTCCGACTCTTCTATTACAAGTCCTTTAAACCTGCCAGAACTATATATGGGAATACCTGTAACAGCAGTTATCGCACAGATAAGTCCTGCAGGGCCTCCTCCTATTGTTATTACATCATATATGTCGGACATGAATTAAATTCCTTTCTTTAAAGCGTGACGCGTAACGCGTGACGCGTGACGGGTGGTTCGTGATGCGTAATGCGTGATGCATCATGCGTATTTTCACCGGAACCGGGCGAACACAGTGGTTCGCCCCTGATCTTCACCCTTCCCCCTTCACTACTCACTTTTCACTACTCACGGCTACTGATTACCATCTGTCTCACCATCAGCAGGCTTTTCTTCCAGGCCATAGATTTTCTTCATAGATGTAATTGCTGCCGTCTTTAACTCGCCATTACCGGACTTCATGGCATCTACAAGCACATCTATCGCCCTGTCATCTCCCAGCAATCCCAGGGTTTCTAAGGCTCTGGTTTTTACGGTCATATCAGTTTCACTTCCGAGTAATTTTATAACAGGGTCAACCGATTTTTTATCTCCAATATATCCGAGAGAAATTACCGCATAACAGCGAACATCTTTATCTTTATCTGAAAGAACTTTTATAAGAGACTCTACTGCTTTTTGAGAGCCTATATAACCAAGAGAATCTGCTGCAAAAGCCCGTATCTGACTGTCTTCATCATCAAGTGCTTTTACAAGAGGTTCTACAACTGCTTCATTGCCGCAATCTCCAAGTTTATCTGCAGCAAAACGTCTGAGCTCCGGCGCTTCGTCAGTAAGAAGTTTAAGAAGAGGCTCTATTGAAGATTCATCTATAAGATTACCCAGAGCTTTCATTGCAGTCTGCTGTACATCTATATTTTGATCTTTAAGTAATTCTACAAGAAGAGGGAAAGCTTTTTTTGCCACAAGATTACCGAGAGCTTCTGCTGCTTTAGCTTTTACCGATATGTCACTGTCTTTCAGAAGACTTATAAGAGGCTCTACTGCCCGTTCATCTTTAAGATATCCAAGGGAATCTGCAGCATAACACCTGACAGATGTATCACTGTCTTTCAATAATGTTATAAGAGGCTCAATGGAAGAATTATCATTGAAATATCCAAGGGCATCTGCTGCTGCACCTCTTATGGCAGGGTCTTTATCTGACAGGAGAGAGAGTATGGGCTGAACTGCCCTGGTATCGGCAAGATTTGCCAGGTTTGTCATGGCAAAAATTCGAACGTCATTATATTGGCTGTTAAGGGATATAATAAGAAGTTCCAGTGCATTTTCATTCATAAAACCTGTAAGAGCTTCCGCCACAGTAGAACGAAGATTTGCATCGGATGATTTTAAAAGTTCAAAGAGAGGAACCATTGCTCTGCTGTCACCAAGGGCAGCAAGAGCCTGTACAGCATTCATTTTTACCTGTTCATCCTTATCTTCCAGGGCAATTATAAGAGGTTGAACTGCTTTTGTATCACCTAGTTTTCCCAGGGAAGCAGCAGCATTTGCCTTCACAGGACTGTCAAGATCGTTGAGAGCTTCTATAAGAGGCTCTACTGCGTTATTGTCTGAAAGATTGGCAAGGGAAATTGCTGCATATGCACGGACCTGGCCGTCTCCATCACCGAGAGCTTTTATAAGTGGAACAATTGCTCTCTTATCGGCAAGAGATCCGAGAGAATTTGCTGCCATAGCTCTTACAGAAGGTTCACTGTCTTTAAGAAGTTCAATAAGAGGAAGAACGGCAGCAGTATCACCCAGATAACCGAGTGCATCGGCAGCATTCCCTCTGACTTCAATATGTTCATCTTTAAGTAATGTTAATAATGGCTGTACAGCTTTTTTATCTGCAAGGGTTCCAAGAGCAATAGCAGCCGATGCCCTGATATTAATGTCACTGTCTGAAAGGGCTTTTATAATTGTATCCAGAGCCTTTGGCCCTCCTATGGAAGCCATTGCTTCTATTACAGAACTTCTGACTCTCGGATCACTGTCCTGTGCTGCTTCTGCAATATGGTCTGCTATATCAGCACCGTAAAGAGCTAAGAGCCTTACTGCCTGCTGCCTTACTTCTGGATAATCATCTTTAAGAGTTTTCAATATCGGTTCTTTTGGAGGAGGGGAAGAAAAATAACTGATTGATTGTAAAACACGATACCTTACAGAAGGATCTTTATCGGCCAGAATTTCCATAATAGAAGTTACCAGATTATCGCCACTTATGGCTGCAATGGAATCTGCAGAACAGGCTCTTACCTCAGGGTCTTTATCTTTGAGGGCTTCCACAAGTGGATTTATTATCTTTTCATCGGTAAAGTAACCAAGGGAATCTGCCGCTGCAGATCTTACGCCGCTATCCTGATCCTTCAGGGCTTCAATCAGCCTGTCAACTACAGAATTATCTCCCATTTTACCGAGCATACCGGCAGCATTTCTTCTTACATTCGGATCTTCACTTTTAAGATCTTTCAACAGATCTTCTGTGAGAGATGCTGCCATAGAACAGGTTTGTAATATAAAAACAAAGGCTACAATTAAAATAATTTTCTTCATTAATAAGACTCCTTTTTCAACATATAATTTATATGAACATTATAAAGCTTAGGGGTTGTCAAGAAATAACCCAATCATATTTACGTCTATATCGTGACGC
>CAYSLJ010000027.1:0-13573 GCA_964431735.1 uncultured Synergistia bacterium
TCTGTAAAACCAGTTTGCCACGTAACAGGATCATATCTTTTCCGGAAGAGTCCGGTCAGGGACAGGTTTTAGAAATGGTTATGAACTTATCTGGAGCGTTATAATATATTTGATAACTTATTAGAATTTAAGTAAATAGTGAGTGGTGAGTAGTGAGTAGATATGGCAATGTCACTCACTATTCACTACTCACTCATTAATTTTGAATTTTTATGAAACTAACTATAATTACTGAGGTGAGTATAAATAATGCATATTTTATTCTCGTGACGCGTAACGCGTAACGCGTGACGGGAGGATGCAATTTATTACATGCTCATGCTCAGGTCAGTAGTATTTTTGTATCTATTCCCAGGCATCTTCAGGAAAGGAAAATTGCTGATAACTGATTTATGAAACTTGAAAGACTTCTTGCCCTGATTGTACTGCTCCTTAATCAGGAAAAAATGACTGCAAAAGAACTGGCAGATTATTTTGAAGTAACGGAAAGAACAATCTATCGCGATATAGAAACAATCAATCAATCAGGTATTCCCGTCATATCCTTTCAGGGCCGTAACGGAGGATTCGGTATCATGGATACCTATAAAATAGACAGAAATATTCTGACGGTAAATGATTTCAATATGATAATTACGGCACTCACAGGTATAAAAGGAACTTTAAATGACAGAAGACTTGATTATCTTCTGGAAAAGATTAAAAATTTAATATCTGCCAGGGATCTGGAAGTTTTAAATAAAGAAAATGAACATATTATTATAGATTTTCATCCATGGGATACATGTCAAACAGGGAAAGAATCTTTTGAAGCTATTGACAGGGCTATAAAAGAAAAAAAAATTATTTCCTTTGCCTATTCAAATGTAAAGGGAGAACATACAGAGAGACAGGTAGAACCAGTAGCTTTGATCGTAAAAGGATATATATGGTATCTTTACGGATATTGTCTTATGAGAAACGATTTTCGTGTCTTTCGCCTTTCCAGGATAAAAAATATGATTTTACTTGAGCAGACATTTGTAAGAAGGAAAGATCCGAAAGATTTTTCCTGGAATGAAGTATGGTTTGATAAAATACCAAAAATTAATCTCCTTTTACGTTTTGACAGAAAATTACTTGTAAGAGTAGAAGATTATTTTGGCAGAGAATATATGGAATTACAGGAAGACGGTACCATAATGGTCAGACTGGAACACCAGTATGATGAGTGGTTGATGGGTATGATATTGAGTTTTGGCAGTGATGTGGAAGTGCTGGAACCTGAGCATTTAAGGCATGAATTAAAAGAAAAAGGGAGAAAGCTTGTGGAGATGTACGGAGAAAGAGTGAGTCGTGAATAGACCCCTTCCACTCACTATTCACGACTCACTGCTCACTACATATTATAATACATGAGTGAAAACAAGCACATAGAGCACCACTGTCAGCAGAGGTATAAGCCATAAAGCAGTACTGTATGCCATTTTGACATTCTTTTCCTGTTTTCTCTCATTGAAGAATATCATTATAACACTTGATGCAACATTCAGGAAAATACTTAAATAGCTGGATATGAACATTTTATCTGCCATAGTAAGATAACCTGTCTGAGGAAGAGATGAAGTGGCATTTAAATGCAACATGGCACATGCAAGCAACATACCTGCAGTTATGGTATACAAAGGTAGGATCTTCAGGAGCTTCAATCCTTTCAATTTTGGGTTTGTCTGTTTTTTCATTTTTTTCTATCTTACCGTTTTATGCTATTAATATAAAAAAAATTATATAATCGGTAAAATATATGACATAATGATGTCAGATTTTTCCTGTATAATAATCTGATTAAAAGTTATAAAACAGGAGAAATAATTTATATGAAAATAGTTTTAGAAGAAGAAAATAATATGATACTCCATGAAGAACGATGTTCTGTCTATCCTTACGAGATACCGGTTCCGTGGAATCTTCAGAAAAATATAATCATCAAAGGTGCAAGGGAACATAATCTCAAGGATATAAATCTTGAATTGCCGAGAGACAGTCTCGTTGTCATTACAGGTCTTTCAGGAAGCGGCAAATCTACACTTGCCTTCGATACAATCTATGCGGAAGGCCAGCGCCGGTATGTAGAATCCCTTTCTGCCTATGCAAGACAGTTCCTGGGTCTTATGCAGAAACCTGATGTGGATTCCATTGAAGGTCTGAGTCCTGCCATTTCGATAGATCAGAAGACAACCAGTAAAAACCCGAGAAGTACTGTGGGAACCGTAACGGAGATTTATGATTATTTAAGACTTCTCATTGCGAGAACAGGAACACCTTATTGCCCGGAACATAATATTGAAATACAGGCACTGTCGCCGGAAAAGATAACTGAAAATATCAAAAATAATATGACCGGTATGGTTACTGTACTTTCTCCTGTTATAAGGCAGAAAAAAGGCACTTATGAAAAATTTATAACGGATTTAAATAAAGATGGTTTTTTACGTGCAAGGGTTAACGGGAAAGTCTACAGAACAGATGAAAAGATACGCCTGGAGAGATATAAAAAGCATGACATAGAAATAGTCGTTGACCGGGTAAACATAGACGAAAAATCAAGACTCGTGGAAGCAATTGAGGTCGCTTTGCGTGAATCTGACGGCCTTGTAATAATCCTTGACGAATCCGGGAGAGAGAAAATATTTTCATCAAAGCTT
Organism: uncultured Synergistia bacterium; assembly: GCA_964431735.1. Classification (GTDB taxonomy): domain Bacteria; phylum Vulcanimicrobiota; class SpSt-956; order SpSt-956; family JAKJGF01; genus CALARM01. The sequence continues at coordinate 2,685 of CAYSLJ010000027.1, forward strand.
GCCTGTCCCGTATGCGGCCTTGCTTTTGAAGAACTTCAGCCAAGGATGTTTTCTTTCAACAGTCCTTTCGGTGCGTGTCAGGCCTGTCATGGTCTCGGAATTAAAATGGATTTTGATCCTGAGCTTATTATACCTGATAAGACAAAGACCATAGCAGACGGGGCAATCATGTTATACAGAAATGCCATAGACGGATGGCGCGGCCAGTATCTCGGGTCTGTGGCAAAACATTTTGGTTTTTCCGTTTTCACTTCTATAAATGAATTGACTGAAGAACAGTACAAGATCCTTATGTACGGTTCAGACGAACATATTAAATTCAATCTTGTAATGAAAAAAGGTGAAGTGGAATGGAATTCTACAAATACCTGGGAAGGTCTTATACCCCAGTCTGAACGTCTTTATAACCAGACGGAATCGGAATATCGCCGGCATGAACTTGAAAAATTTATGCGTGTTTCTCTCTGTCCTTCCTGTAACGGAAAAAGGCTCGGCCAGAAAGCTCTTTCTGTGAGAATTGACGGCAAATCTATTGTCGATATTACAGATATGTCCGTTTCTCAGTCTATAAAATTCTTTACGGAATTAAATCTCGGTAAAAAACAGATGGATATTGCAAAACAGGTTCTCAAAGAGATTAAAAGCAGACTTTCCTTTCTTGAAAAGGTTGGCCTCGATTATCTCACTCTTTCGAGAACTGCTTCCACTATTTCAGGCGGAGAGGCACAGAGAATAAGGCTTGCCACTCAGATAGGATCCAGTCTGATGGGAGTTCTTTATATACTCGACGAACCGTCTGTAGGACTCCATCAGAGGGATAATAAAAAACTCATTGATACACTTTATAATCTTAAAGAGCAGGGTAATACGGTTATAGTCGTGGAACATGACGAAGATACGATAACATCAGCAGATTATGTTGTAGATATAGGCCCCGGGGCAGGTCTGCATGGAGGAGAAGTAGTGGCACAGGGACCTCCTGAGGATATAAAGAAAAATCATCTCTCTCTTACCGGTAAATATTTATCAGGGAAATTAAGAATAGAAACACCGGGAAAGAGGAGAAAAAGTGATAAATTTATTCATATAACAGGCTGCAGAGAACATAATCTGAAAAATATTGACGTTCATATTCCGGCCTGTGTCTTTAATGCCATTACTGGCGTCTCCGGTTCCGGTAAATCGACCCTTATTTATGAAATACTCTATAAAGGACTTATGAAAAAACTTCATAATTCAAAGGAATTGCCGGGTCTTCATAATTCTATCTCTTTTGACCTGGATATTGACAAGGTTATAATTATCGATCAGAGTCCCATAGGCAGAACTCCCAGAAGCAATCCTGCCACCTATACAAAATTATTTGATGAAATACGAAACATTTTTGCTCAGACAGAAGAAGCAAAGATGAGAGGGTATAAAGCAGGGAGATTTTCTTTCAATGTAAAAGGCGGCCGTTGCGAAGCATGTCAGGGAGACGGTCTTATTAAGATAGAAATGAATTTTTTACCTGATGTTTATGTAGAATGTGAGGAATGTAAAGGAAAACGTTACAATAAAGAGACTCTTGACGTAAAATACAGAGGGAAAAATATAGCAGAAATACTCTCTATGAGTGTAGATGAAGGACTCGTATTTTTTTCAAATATTCCTTCAGTATTAAATAAACTGGAAACCCTTGACAGGGTTGGCCTTGGCTATATAAAACTCGGTCAGAGTTCCACCACCCTTTCAGGTGGAGAAGCACAGAGGATAAAGCTTACAAGAGAATTATCCAGAAGAGATACAGGCAATACCATTTATCTGCTGGATGAACCAACAACGGGACTTCATTTTCACGATGTAAAAAAACTTATAAAAGTATTGAATGATCTTGTAGACAGGGGCAATACAGTTGTTGTTATAGAACATAATCTGGATGTAATAAAATCGTGTGATCATATTATTGACCTGGGCCCTGAAGGAGGAGACAGAGGCGGAAGAATTATTTCATCTGGAACACCTGAAGAGGTGTCGAAAAATAAGAACAGTTATACAGGAATGTTTTTGAAAAATTGCCTGGGGAAATAGTGACCGGTGACCGGTGAGTATATAAAATTATGTCTCATAACATTTCGCTATCAATTTTGGTATTATAAATCTCCTGGCTTTGCCTGCCTGGCGCTCCTCCGAAAAAAATCTAAACTGGAACAGGCATATTTGTTAGAGCTTACATCATGCCACTTTTCATTATATTTTATTCAAATAGACTTGTGCCGCCGTGATATTTTTTTCTACGGAGCACCAGGCAGGCAAAGCACTATGGTTGATAGCAACCTGGTATCACGCGTCACGCGTCACGATTATAACGCATTACGCATCACGCATCACGCGTTACGCGTTACGATTATAACACCTCACGCTTCACGTATCCCCCCATTATTACGAAAAAATTATCCAAAAGTTTACATTCTGTTAACAAAAAATGCTGTTTATGTAATAAAAAATTACAATTAATATGTTACAATTAACTTCAATTGTATTATAGAAATTGAAAAGCATTTTGTTTTTAGGAGAGAATTTACATGTGTAAAAGAAGTATTCTCGTTGTAGATGACGAGAAAGCAATCTGTGATATGCTGGCAATGAAGCTTTCCTGTGAAGGTTTCGAAGTGTTTGAAGCAATGGGAGGAGATGAGGCCATACATAAAGCGGAAGAAAAACATCCTGACCTTATACTTCTTGATATACTTATGCCCCATATAAACGGACTGGATGTGTGCCGGTATCTTAAAAAGAATATACACACAAGTGATATCCCCGTCATAATGGTCAGCTGCATACATGATCTTGATACCAGGCTTGAAAGTTTTCAAATAGGTGCAGCTGATTTTGTTACAAAACCTTTTTTGAATGGCAGTCTTATAAAATCTATTCTGAAAGTATTACACCCGGCTGTATTGATTGTTGATGATAATGAAGACCTGCGTATAGCTTTAAAAATCTGGTTTGAAGATCAGGGATACAGGATTTCTATTGCAGGAAATGCAGAACAGGCTTATTCTTTAATGGAAGAACAGATATTTCAGCTTGCCCTTTTAGATTATAATCTTGGTTCCGGCCCCACAGGAGTCGATATTTTTAATTATATAAAAAATAAAGGTTTATCTACAAAGACTCTGTTTATTACAAGTGAATTTGATGCTGAAGATTTAAATATACTCGTTACGGAAAAGCAGTGTGAACTCGTACAAAAACCATTTAGATTAAAATTAATAGATGAAAAAGTTAAAAGATTATTAAAATAAACAGCAATAATAAAATTTTATATAATCCCCCTGTTATAGAAGGACAGGGGGATTATTGTATGGAATTACTAGATACCGAAACAGGTAAATTAGTAACCAAAATCTTATATATCGTGACGCGTGACGCGTAACGCGTGACGCGAGCAAAAATCTAATATCTACAAATGATACATATTTTTTTCGGATACTATTTTTCCTGGAGCTGTAATAAGAGTTGAGAGTTGAAGATTATAGTGAGTCTAAAAAGAAAGATCTCAAAGTATTAATCAATGAGTGGTGTGTAAAACAGGAGAATTCTCACTCATTATTCACTGCCAGGTCTCCGCTAGACGTATAAAGGATAAAGATATTGAAAGAAGGACAATTATGACTAAATCTATAGATACTGTTGAAATAGAAGGGGTAAAACTCCATCTGTCACACCCGGATGAATTGCCTCTCAGATGGGTAGGGCAGAGAGATTTGATGAGCCAGCTCCTTGCTGCGTGGATGATTATTCATGATAAGGATTATCCTCTTAATCCGAGATTACTGGGAAAACCAGGAGTTGGGAAGACCACCCTGGCATATGCCACAGCAAAGGAGCTTAAAAGAGAAGTTTATATATTTCAGGCCACTATGGATACAAGGCCCGAGGATCTGCTTATAACACCGGTCGTATCATCACAGCAGGAGATAAAATATGTTGCCAGTTCCATAGTGACGGCTATGATAAAAGGCGGTGTTGTCATACTGGACGAGGGAAACAGAATGAGTGAGAAAAGCTGGGCATCTCTGGCTCCTCTCCTGGATAATCGCAGATATATAGAATCCATTGTAGCAGGGGTAAAAATAAATGCCCATAAGGATTTTCGTTTCTGTGCCACCATGAATGACGATGCAAGCACCTTTGAACTGCCCGAATATATTCATTCAAGGCTCCAGCCTCAGATATTCATAGATTTCCCTGAAAGAGACGATGAACTGCTTATACTGAAAGAAAACCTTCCTTTTATGGAGCAGAACATACTTGCCTATGTTGTGGATTTTCTTCAGAGGGCTCACAGGAAAGATGAAAGATATACGGTAAGAGACGGAATAAATATAGGCAGATATGCAGGTAAAATAATAAAATCTCAGAAGGTTACCCTTGACAGCGCTCTGAAAAATGCCGTTAAACAGATACTCGGTGAGGAAGCCCTTGTTTATCTTTCTTCAGGGCCGAAAGTTGTTAAGTAGTGGAAAGTGACCGGCAGTGGCGAACCGCTGTGTTTGCCCTGTAACCTGAAGACTGAAGGGTGAAACCACGCGTCACGCGTCACGCGTCACGCGTTACGATACAATGAAACATAAACCATTTTATATTCAACTTGAAAATCTTTATATAGTTCCTGTATGTCATTACAGATTTGAATTCGCATGGTATGTAATGAAGGCCATAAAAGGACTCTCTCCTGATATTATTGCAGTTGAACTTCCTTCTACGCTTAAAGAATATATTGTTAAAGCAGTGGAGAGATTTCCTTACCTTTCTGTTATATTTTATCAGAATAATAATGAAGATTATATATATTTTCCCGTTGAACCTTCTGACCCTCTGTGTGAAGCGGTAAGAAGCGGTATTGAAATGAATATACCCGTTCATTTTGTAGATTTAGATGTAGATGATTATCCTCTTGTCTTCGACCCCATGCCTGATTCCTATGCAATTTATAAAACAGGTCTTAAAACTTACTGGGAAACATGTAAATCTGTATGGAAAGAGCTTGACCGTCCTGTATACGAAGCAGATGAGAAAAGAGAAATTCATATGACTTACTGTCTTCAGAAATTATTGAAGAGTGGCAATAAAGTAGTTTTTGTCTGCGGCATGGTTCATGTCCGGTCTATAATAGATAAAATAAAAACCCCTCAGATACAGCCTATAGGTAAGGTAATACGTAAAGATATAAGGGTATTTAACCTGAGTTCCGACTCCATAAGAGAGGTTACGGGAGAAATGCCTTTTAATATTGCAGTTTATGAAGGTATGAGAGGAAAACATAAAGAAGAGGAACCTGTCCCGGTGGAAGATGACGATGAACATAAGATAATATCGATTTTTGATAAGAAAAAGCCTGTTGAAAAAGAGGAAGAGATTTCTGATATATGTGAAGAAGTAACAGAGATAAATGAAGAAGAGAAAAATGAGGACAGATTATTCTTCGAAGTTCCTTTAGAGAAATATTCTGCTTTTATGAATAAACTCATGAAACTTCTCGCTCCAAAACTGGGCAGCATAATGAATCCTGCCGCAGAAGGTTCTGATAAGCTCCTGTCAGACTTTACAGGACTGGAATTCATTGAACCGAAACCATATAAAATAAAACCCGGTAATATTCATAAATTTCTTACATCAGAAGACAGACGGAAAGATTTAATGAAATTTTATAAAGAATTTTCACTGAAAGATAGTGAAGAATTTCTTCTGCCTGACAGACAGAAATTGATGATTGGGCTCATAAAAAAAGGAGCTGACTTTTACAGGGAAAATACAGGTGAAGAAATCAAACCATGGCAGCTTGATATTTTTATGAAATTCGCAGGGAATTATGCCCTTGTTACAGGTTCTCTGCTTCCTGATTTCTTTCAGCTTATTACATGCGGCCGCAGTGTGGCAGATGATAATTATGCCTATGAAATATGGGATCTGGGGAGTTTCTATCCCTGGATCGATAGAACCGGGAAATTTGAGACTGTAGATATAAAGGCAGAGCAGGTATGGCTTCATGGTAAAAAAATTATGCTCAGAAGAAAATTTCCCCGTCTGAGGAAACTTCTCAGACCTGTTTATTTGAAAGACAGAAAAAAAGAGAGAAAACCAGGTGACTGGACAAAGGATTTCGACGGACTCTGTATCTGCTCCTATCCCCCTGAAGATATAATCATAGAAGACTACGGCCTTTATCTGAAGAAAAAGGGAAAACATATACTCAGTCAGGAACAGGCAAGGGTAATACCCTTTTCTTCCTCTTTGCTTGACGGTGTGGATATAAAAGAAACCATAAGAAACTGGCATGACGGCAGGAGGCTATATGTAAAAGAAGCAAGGCAGATTGCCGGAGGAGTCGGGTCGGTAGTGGTTATTTTCGATGAAGACGAAGGGGATGCAGGATATCCCTGGAGAACTACCTGGCAGGGTGAACATGGACAGGAATCTGATATGGCTTTTTATGCTACTCTTCCATCTGATAAAATAGTAGGCCCCGGTATAGCAAGATGTGAATACGGAGGATTTATGATGAGTTATCCTCCCATGAGGGTATGGGATGTGTGGAGTGACCCATTTTATGACAGTGCAAGAAGTAAATCTGAAGTATTACTTATGGCGGCAATTGAATACAGTCTGGAACAGTATATAATTTATGTGGCGGCAAAAGCTCCCAGGACATGGTTTCAGTCTTTTGCAGGACGACTCAATAAAAAGGTGAAATATCTACCCATAGGAAGTCTTTCACCTGTTACTCTGAAGAAGATAAGGGTTTTTCATGTGCTGAGTAAAAGGCAGGTCAGGGAATATGCAAAGGATTATGTGTGGTGAAATTTTTTGTATTATAATTCATCTATAATTCATCATTTAGTTTGTGATTTTTTTTGTTATAACTTTGACGATAGTTTGGAAATTTTTTTGTTATAACTTTGACGATAGTTTGGAAATTTTTTTGTGATAGTTTGAGAATCTTTTTCTATATTTTCCGAATGGTATGCTTCAAATTGTATTAAAATAAAAAAGAACGTCTTCCTCAGACCATTCCTTGTTTTTCACGATTTCTATGTCAAATATTCTTGAAAATCCCTGAATGCCATTTGAATGCCATTTGAATGCCATTTGAATGCCATTTGAATTACTCTTAAGTATAATATCCTAAAGTATACTCTTAACGCTATTCTTCTCCAACGGCAACCTTTTTATATCAGTCACTTTTATAGCATCTTTAATTTTATTCTCAAATTTCTTTATTTCCTGAACATCTGCAGGTTTATGCAAGTATTCTTTTCGTTCAGATACAGGTTGCCCTGTTTCTATATCAACAGATTCCGGCACATTTAACTATAACTTTGACGATAGTTTGGAAATTTTTTTGTGATAGTTTGAGAATCTTTTTCTATATTTTCCGAATGGTATGCTTCAAATTGTATTAAAATAAAAAAGAACGTCTTCCTCAGACCATTCCTTGTTTTTCACGATTTCTATGTCAAATATTCTTGAAAATCCCTGAATGCCATTTGAATGCCATTTGAATGCCATTTGAATGCCATTTGAATTACTCTTAAGTATAATATCCTAAAGTATACTCTTAACGCTATTCTTCTCCAACGGCAACCTTTTTATATCAGTCACTTTTATAGCATCTTTAATTTTATTCTCAAATTTCTTTATTTCCTGAACATCTGCAGGTTTATGCAAGTATTCTTTTCGTTCAGATACAGGTTGCCCTGTTTCTATATCAACAGATTCCGGCACATTTAACACAACCACGGGAAATGATCCTATCCGCTCAAATCTTTCCCTTACTTCCTTGTTGTCTATTTTAATCATGGTAGGTTTCCAGAATTCTACCTCACTTTCCGCTTCTTTTATGCGTAAAGAATCGCTTTTGTTTTTATACGCAATGTATTCGGGACTATTAAGCACGTTCACTTTTAATTGTGCCAGTTCCTGTTTTGTCACAGGTGACGCAGGTTCGTAAATCGATATTATACCTTCATCTGAAAATTCGTTTTCCTTTATTTTCTTTAAATTCTCCACATAATCAGCTGCAGCTTCGGCAAAATCCATAAAAGTCTGGCTTTTTTTATATTTTTTAGCCTCTTTAGAATTTTCCAATTCTTTCACTTTATTTATTAACTCTTCCTGGATTCCCGCTAATTCTTCAGCCTCTTTTCTTTGTAATTCTTTAACAAATTCTCTACTTTCTCTGGAATATTGATTATAAATTACAAGCTTCTCAACCCTTGCTGGCCTCGTAGCATTTACAACCTTCCCAAATACTTCTTCGAATATTAAAGGTTCATCTGGCCCGGGGTTATTATCTCCTTTTGTAATGATTTCATTTCCTGGAATATCTACGGAAATAACTCTATGGACTACATTCTTGACTATATCTCCTATATAACCAAATGTAACAACATCTCCCACTTGAATTTCTTCGATAGAGCTATATCTTTCCACAATAAGCCGGTCTTCATCCTCGAAAGTTGGCAGCATAGAGCAGCCCCTGTAAACAAATAAAAATAATTCTCCGGTCATTATATCACCTCTTTTATTAATCCTACAAAATCCTCATCCGGGGATATTTTCAATAAATAATAAGAAATTTTCCGATTTAATTTCCAGCTATTCTCAAAGATATTAGAAAATAAAGTTCTCTTATCCGATACGTTGAGATTTTTTATGTCGCAATATAATAATTCTTTATGCATTTCAAGAAATTTCATAACAAAATCGCCCTGCTTCACTTGTTCCAGGGAAGCAATTTTGGATTTTTCAATAAAAAATACCGCATTAAGAGGCACTCTGTAATTTACATCCCACTTTCTTTGCTTTTCATTCTGTTTATGAGTAAAATGCGACCAGGTCGGCCAGGGAGAAACGAGATATTCCCGTTCTCCTGGGAATACAACATTCCAATCATCCGATATCTTATTAAATTCTTCCGGAAATCTTTTATAGGCAGTGGATTTGCCCGCGCCGTTAGGCCCGCATAATAAAATGCCTTTTTCGTCTTTTGATAATAACGCAGAATGGGCTATCAATCCACCTTTTTCTATTATTTGATACCAGATGGGAAAAAACATAATTTTGGCTTTAAAATAGTCTAAATTTCCATTAATTTCACAGACAATATCTTTTAAAACCGGATGAAAGGCACATTTTACATTATTATTATCATATATCTTCCATTTCATATTATTTACCGGATAATGAAATAAAAATTCTTCCAGTCCGCTTTTTAAAACGATAAAATTATTGGCTTCTTCGTTCTCTTCCCGAAGCATCATTATATCTTTAAGAGAATTGACGAAATCTCTTGTTTTCGAAGTTCCTATAAATTTATACTTTAAATCAAAAAGATTAAGCATTACGTGGCTCCAAAATGATTTATCGGAACATTTAAAAAGTGCGGCGTGATTCCCTGGTATAGGATATTGGCCATCTTTTTCACATAAGTATTGGTCACGGTAGAAGAATGCTCTGTAATAATCCTCCAGGTATCGCCCAGATCGTCACTTACTCCGATATGCCTCTGCGTTGCGGTTCCCGACGTTTTTTTAGGAGACAGGCTCACGAGAACCTTATTTAATGTATCTTTAACCCTTTTAAACTCTACCGCTTCGAGGTTTGTAAGGAAAGTTGTCTTTAACGTCCAGTTTGTTCCGCTATTTATGGTTTTCCAGATGTTCGCTCCTCCGTCACCAGCCAGGATTATCCCATTGCCCAGATCGATTATATCTCTGATTTTCGTAGTTCCCAGAGTGGCGAGATACACCCAGGTATCCCCGTAATTAATAGATTTATATATCTTGCCTTCGTCGGTTCCAGTCAGTACTGTTCCGCTACCCAGATTTAAAAAAGATCTGACGTTTGACGCAGAGCCTAATTTCCCTTTATCTGTCCAGTTTTCCCCGTAATCTATTGATTTATATACTTTACCGCCACTCCTGGTTCCAGCCAAAATTATCCCATTCCCCAGATAGCAAAGCCTGCAAACCCTGTTCTCCGTTCCCAGAGTAGCCTTAAGTGTCCAGGTAAACCCGTAATTCGTTGTTTTATATATCTTTGCGCCACCGGTTGCGCCTTCACCTGTAGCAGCAATCCAAACGCCCTCGCCAAGGTCTACAAAATCCCTTACCGTGCAGGATGCCTGCAGGACTCCCTGATCTACCCATTCGGAATTCTCATCTGGCTTATAGAATACTTTCCCCGTGTCTCTTGTTCCGAGAAGAGCAGCGCCTGACCCCAGATCCAGTATAGTGTAAATATATTCTCCCGATGAAAGTATTTTTCTCCTTTCTTCTATTATATATGATAAATCACCGACATTTATAATTCCAGCTAGACCGGCACCGCTCCCGAACTGGCTTTGATACGTACCAGAAGAGTCGAATTTTTGAACCCTGCTATTACTTGCATCTACTATAAACAGATTATCCGCTCCATCTCTTTTAATCCCATAAGGCGAGGCAAATTGGCCGTTACCCACCCCGGAGCTTCCAAACTGGCTTTGATAGGCATGAGAAGAATTAAATTTTTGAATTCTATTGTTTCCAGTGTCTACTATGTAAATATTCCCGGCGCTATCAAATACGATATCACTCGGAGATGAGAATTTCCCGTCAGTAGTCCCGTAGCTTCCGAATTTTGACTGATAGACCCCGGCAGAATTAAACTTTTGAACCCTGTTGTTCCCGGTATCTGCCACATAGATATTCCCGGAGGAATCTACAACTATACCGCGCGGAGATGAGAATTTCCCGTCAGTAGTCCCGTAGCTTCCGAATTTAGACTGATAGACCCCGTCACTATCAAACTTTTGAACCCTGTTGTTCCCGGTATCTGCCACATAGATATTCCCGGAGGAA
>CAYSLJ010000027.1:13673-52009 GCA_964431735.1 uncultured Synergistia bacterium
TCTACAACTATACCGCTCAGAGATGAAAACTGACCATCGCCACTTCCGTAAGTTCCGAATTTAGACCGATAAACTCCGTCACTATTAAATTTTTGAACCCTGTTGTTCCCGGTATCCGCCACATAGATATTCCCGGAGGAATCCAGGGTTATATTCCTCGGAGTGTAAAAATGCCCATTCTCCGAATAGCTTGAACCATTCGTTTCAATAGTTCCATCATTATCAAATAAAGTAGAGTAATAAACGTTAACTCTTCCTCCGTTTTTTGGCGCAACCTCCGGCCCTGCAACTCCGTTTGAACTTATATATCCTGCGGCACCTATATTTAACGTCTTACAGTAAATAATAATACTTCCCCCGTCCCCTAAAACCCCGTAAGCTCCTATAGTGAATTCCTTTAAAGTGCCGAAATGATGATCACTCGCGCCATATGTCATACCATCTACCTTATTATCAATTCCGTAATAACCCTCTACTTTATAAGTATTTTCCGCCATTACTATACCTTTCCCGGACATGCTTACAACGCCATTTACCGTAACTGTCCCATTTGCAACAATCATCCATCCGGCGCATCTGTTACTGAGTGAATAAATACAACCTGCGTCAACGGTAAGGTTTTTGCATTTCGTCACAACCATAGGGCCGTCCAGAACAGAAGTGACTTCAGTATTCTGGGTAATATGAATATCCTGAAGATCTTCCGGATGAGGGATATTTCTTTCGTTATTCAAATAATCAAATTTCAATGGTGTTTTGACCATCGTGTATTCCTCCTGTGGAACTATAAAACTATATAAATATTAAACTATGGAGTATAAAGAGCTACAACTTTATCCAATGCCGTGCCATAAACATAAATCAGATTCGCATTAGATATAGGCACGGTTATCGAGTTTCCTGCCTCCAGAGCGAAGCTGTCTGCCGATACTGCCGCAGGGCCGACGTAAACAGTGCCGGAATTATTTTTATTTGCCTGAATAATCACGGCTACGCATGGCGTAGAAACATCTGTTATTTGCTCCGGTGTATCATCTACCTGTATCTGCTTTTTGATTTGAGGAAAAGAAGCAGGCGCGTAAGGTAAAGTTTTTAACGCTTCTCTCTCATCATCCAATGCAATATTTAAAATTTGAACCTGCGATGGCTTAAAACTCATAATTAATTCCTCCTTAAATCACTATGGCATCCTCTGCGGTGCCTTCGACTTCGAATTCACTTTCAAAAGTTCCATTTATGGTATAAATTTTTATTTTTATTATTGTTGAACCTGAAAAGCTCATTACTTTATCCCCCCTCACTACTTTCAGTCACAATATATATCTTCCCGTTCTTCACCGCCACTGCCTGTATCCCACTCTCAGAAATACTTCCGACAAAAGTTCCCGATACAGTGTATATATCTACCTTAGAAGAATTTGAAAGGTAAATATTCGTTCCGTCTGAAGTAATTTTTTCAAAAATATCAGATACAGAAATCTCTCTGACAAAATTCAAATTAAAGTCATAAACAGCTATTTTATCTGCTTCAATATTATGACCAAGCAGATATAAATAAACTCCGTCTCCGCACAAATCTACGATTTCACTAAAAGAAACACCGGTTAACTCTGTTTCTTCAACCTCGCCAGTAGAGATATTTATTCTTGCAATTCCAATCGGATCTCCGTAGACACTGTAAGCAGTATATAAATGTGTTGATGCGGCGTTAATAGCCAATCCGGGAGCGTCGTAATATCTGCTCTGAGATACAATCTCAATAAAATCGCTACCATCTGGTTTTACCTTATAAAGCCTATAAGCGTAACAGGAGCTGAAATACAAATACGTTCCGTCTGTACAGAGATTATACATTGCGTTTATCTCAGGTGAAATGTCCGTTCCCGGCGTACCATCAAGGGAATAGACTTTAATCAGTCCGTCACCATCATTCGGGCAGGCGAGATAAATAGTTCCTTCGCTGATGGTTTTTGTCCTGAATCTATGTTCTTTTTCATCGGGTATTTCTATGTTGCTCTTGCTCAGGATTCTCAATAACCCTTCCTCGCCATAAGGAACTCCAATAAACACACTGTCATCTTTCTTATACTTCTCATTGGTATCTACGGGTTTTAGAGAAGGCATTTCTATTGTTTTATCACCCATGACAATAGCATCATAAATATCATTAGATCTTTCTCTTGCTATTTTACCGGTTTGCAGGTTATTTGTGCTTTTCTCTGCAGCAATCTTATTCATTACCTTCAGGGTATCATGAATAGACATTATTCACGCCCCCTGCAATTCATTATCATCCGCTGTTCCCCGCCCGATGCGTTTAAAATCTCAAAATCAATTATTCTCTCTGCCGACTGTTTGTTTAAAAGAGATATTTCTATTTCCGCCAGATCTCCCAGTTTTATATCCCAATTTGCTACCGTATTTATCCCGATATTCTCATTTCTTTCGGATTCGCCCACTGCAAGCTCACCCACACGTTTTGCCGTATCATCGTCCGGTATCATATTATTAATAATATCGGAACTGGCTCTTTCTTCTCCATGCTGAAGGTCAATGGTAGAATATTCATTTATACACTTCCAGTTAAAACCTTCACGCCATATTGTTTGCTGCTCCGTCCATTCTTCTATAGTTTTAGGTATTTTTTCCGTTATTGTTTCATATTCCTGAGTAGAATCGTAATCAGATGCGGTGACAGGAGGAGGGTCTTCTATAGCTTCAGTGTAGGGAGTAGACGGAGGTTCTGTCGTGGTCTCGTATTCATCTTCGTTCGGGGGAGGAGTATAGGTTTCCCAGGATATTTGCACATGAATTTCCCCTGCTTCAGAGCCTATTGTTGCCGTTAATCCGGGAAGTATTCCAATCCCACTTGCATAAGTAACGGTTTTCTGAGATTTTAAAGTGTAATAATAATTTATTCCGCGACAAACTGTTTCACCATCAGCAGTTGTCTCTATTCCGTAAGGAGAGCCTTTCCTGCAGCTATTTTCGAGAACCGAATAATTACCGATTTTAGCAACTTCTATCCCATCTACAAGAGCTAATTCACCAAAGGGATATTTTTCTTCTCTGTTGATTATATCTTTTGTCGGATCTGATTCAAAGATGATAATGGGTGATACTGACATAAGTCGTCTCCTATAAATATACTCCGAGCCCACGATTAACAGCCGCCTGCAATTCATCCGGGGTTTCTGCTGATGCGCGAAAACTAACTGCTCCGTACAGAGGAGTCCCGTAAATCGGTTGCGCAGTATTGGGTGAACCGGGTGAAGTAAAAGGCGGTACCGGAGCTTCTTTAGGTATCTGCTTTGTAATCTCTTCGTAAACAGTAGTCACATTTTTTACTGCAGTCTTTACTATTTCAGACGGACGGATTACATTAATAGTATTAAATTTATCTACATTGTCAGTCTGGATGCTAAATTCTCCCCTCGTAAGGCTTTCCGGTATTCTCCAATTTGTAATTTCCGGGTATTCGGTAGGGAGGGGAATTTTTCTAAAAGTAATATTATTTTTTAAATAAGGAATTTCCCCCGGCAATATAGCTCTATTAAGGATAATCGGATTTACAACATACTCCAATGCCCCGGCCTGGCAGACTTGATTTATAAGTTCAACAGGCGGCTTTCTCTGACAGTGCAATTCTGAAATAATATCAAAAGGCACGCCCTGATATTCAATATTCGGATATTCTTTTACTACCTGCTCGCCCTGATTATCCACTACTTTTTTAGATATATCTTTTATTACCCAATCTGATTTCAACATATTTATCATTATTACCGGCAAATGTTCGTCAATATCCTCCTGAAATAACAGGTAATCGTCTTCAGAGTCGTAAGTAGTTTGCTTATTCCATGAACTCTGTTGAGAAGTGTATTGGTATCGAGTAACAGGAGTAACGCCATACCTGTGATTTGTCGAAACAACCTTCGCTAAAGCAGGAGGCGCTTCAGTGAAGGTAACCTCTCCGGTATTTGCGTTATAAACTTCTACTGTTAATTCGTGCTCAACGTAAGGATCGAAAGTAACATAATATGCTTTTTCTATACTCTGTATGGGGACAAGGCGATTTATAGGAGTGAACGTTTTTCTTACTCCATCCGCAGCTTCTCTATAAGAGCAATTAATTACAAGCATATATTCACTTGTAGAACCGGTCGGAACTGAAATGGTTTTACCGGATTCGTAATTAACCATTACCTGAGTGGTCTCATCTTTGAGCTTTTTTGTCAGAGTCAGACTGTGATAAGTCCTGCTATCTATTCTTATTAAAGTCTCCCGGGAGACATAAGAAGGGATTGTAGTTTTCCTTCCGAGAAGCTCCGAGAATTCATCCACGCCGCTTAAAGACAGGACATCCGTGCCTCTTTTTTCTTTTATTACAAGGCGGGGATAAATATAAAAGCTAAAACTATCACCTATTCTCCTGCAGTCAATAATACACAGGAATTTTCTTGTTCCTTTTGTCTGATGGAAAATTCCCTTCTCCATTACCCCTGCCCATTCATTGTTCGGATTTGTATATTTTCCCGTAAAATTGCAGAGTTCTATGTCCCAGATAACAGAAGAACTTATGGCGGGATTTAACTTTGCCATACCAAGGTCTGCAGCAGGTATTATCTGATATTCGCCTGTGTCGGGATACTGGATTGCGACTATAGATCCAATCCTGGAAGTTTTTTCATTGTAAGTCGGAGGTTTCGGAGTGTCTTTTACCTGAACTCCGTTCTTTATCGTAAAAGTCTGCACCATTGAACGGTAAATATTCTCTCCGCCCAGGACGGTGCCATAAAAAAATCTTCCGGCAGACTTTTTTTTCTTTCTCCACAGGGCGCTGCCATAGAAAAAACTTCTTCCAGCTTCTGCACTGTTTGAAACTTTCCCGAAAAAAGGTATAATAAATCTATCGCCAGAATATCTTCTGTCTATTCCTACCAGCTCTGCACTGTTTGAAACTTTCCCGAAAAAGTAAGGCATTAAGTATAACTCCACATGTCTATATAAAATAAGTTTTTATTTACCGGATAATCAACAGGCGGCGCAAATTTTACCCAGAAATATCCGACGCTGCCAGATGCTATTGCTTCCGCAAAAGGCAGATCTGCATTTACGAAAGTTTCTCCGTCAAAACTATACCAGATATGTTTCATTGCTTCCGATATATCTATATCAGCCTGGTCTCCGTCCGTAAGGGCAAGATTAAAAAAGAGTTCCATTCCGGTAAGCACGTTATACATTGGGTTTCCAACGAAAGCTATACCTATCGGAGAACCTTCATTAACAACTATCTGAGCCTGACCGGAGGTTGAATTTACATTTTGAACTACAAGCGAATATAGTCCCGGAGGAGGGTTTTTATAGTAATAATCGGCCCTTAAATCATGACTTACGTCTCCGCCCAGGGGGTCTGTATCGAAAACAACTCTCCCCATGTTACAATACTCAAAAGCAGGTGTAACTTCAGCATAAATGGATGTCAGCGCATTATCGCAATTATAGTAAGTTCCATTCCCGAAAAGACACGGATAAGGTGTATCGTAGACATAATTCCAATAAACTTCATCTGCCTCTGGAGGAGTAGTTATTACTGTGCCTACTGAAAATTTTGCTTTAAGATATAACATCTTATAAGCGTTTTCTTCCTGTTTTTTCCAGAGAAGCTGAGTTACATCTCCAAGGTAAACATTTCCAGGAGCAGTCAAACCTGCAGTTCCGTCAGCGCTTCCAGATGGAAGAGATGACCAGTCACCTTCTCCATCGGAAATTTCCCACTCGACACTTCCTGCATAAACCCCTGGCGTGGTTATATTTATATATAAATTCTTAACCCATTCATCTATACCGAAAATTACATAATCTGTAGCAGTCTGCATGAAAGTAATATTCCCGGTAGAAAAGTCCGTATATTGACCGGTCGAACTATTATACCTGAAACATTTTCCACGGCTTTCCACTTTAGTTAATTTACCCAGAACCGGATCTTCTTTAGCCACCTGCGATTTCTGAAAAACATCGTTTTCATTTCTCTTTATAATCCTTGCGAAATTCACAGGAAAACAGTTCTGACCGCTTACGGAATTGGTTTTATTGACGGCGCGATGATTTACCATATCCTGCCACCAGCAGAGAGTAGGTATCTGGCCGTTACCCTTAAGTCCGAGCTGCACGGTATAATCAGTTCCGGGAACATTTACCCCTGAGTCTATATAGGTTTTTTCGGTTACTCCGTCATCTGCTACAAGAATTAAATCTTCCATTATATATGTCTCCTTTACACCTCTGCCGATATAGTTAAATCTATGCTATATCTGTAATTCTTCCCCCCGGAGCCTTCTATCTTATCGAACCGGGGAGGTTCCATTACGCCTATAAAATACCTGGTCACATCCTGTATTGACGTGTCGCAGAATAATAAATTTTCACCTTCAAGAAATCTGGCAATAATCTGCAGCGCAAGTTCATAAGAAATATCATCTCCGCTTAAATTCAGCTTACCGCCGATAATACTATACGGGTAAGTTACAACTGTCCTTTCGGGAGCCAGTAAATTCCCGTTTAAATCGCAGGGAACATTCCCCACGTAAACCTTTGTATGAGACTGGATCTCCGGGAGAAGAGGCACTCTCGGATTTATCGGAAATTCAATCTGTTCCGTATCGTCAGTATATGCCAGATAACTCATAAATCTCTCCTTTACGAAGGCTTCCTGAATTTTTGAATCAGAGAATTAAGCTCACGTACATTCCTTTCTACTGGCGTCGCAGTGGCAATCTGTTTGTTATCCAGGGAAGTGTTATAATTAGTGACATTAGTCGTTGATTTATAATTTGAGACCTGCGAATTAGTAGTGCTATAAGATGGGGTGTTAACAATATTTGACACGCTTGAAACCATACCGCCAAGCATGTTCATTACCATATCTTTCATGCTTTTAGTCACAACGGGAATAGCGAAATCGGAGGTCATTTTCTCCATTGCCTTAAAGGCCATCGTATCATTAGCGGGATTATCAAATCCCCAGCTACCCAGATCGCCCAATGTGCTATAATTCGGAGTCCAATCCCATCCCTGATTACTTCTACTCGGATTCGCCGATGGCTGGGGTGGCTGAGGCGCGTTCCCTGTTCCAAATTGACCCGCGTAAGGGTTGGCTATACTACTTGTATTTGTCGAGAAACCTCCCCCGGTATAATTGGAAGGAAGATTTCCGCCCTGTCCCTGGGTAGAAGAACCGGGATTGTTTCCGCCCTGCCCCTGTGGTGTATAAGGAGGGATATAATTCTGATTACCGGTCGAAGGGGATTTATCTCCTGAAGAAGAATTTCCCTGATTTCCGCCTCCAGAATCGCCTCCGCCTCCGCTTTTCTTGTCGGCATCGGAACCGGAGCCTTCGCCCCCGCCTGAAGTAACGCTATTATATTTTTCTGCCGCTGCAGTAGCTTCTTCTATTTTTTTCTTTTCTGCTTCCCAGGGAGATGTCTGGGAAACTGCCGAGTATTTATCCACTGTTCCCTGTAGCGCGGTATTAAAAGCGTCCTGGGCGGTGTTTCTTTCTTCCTGTATTTTTTTAAGTTCCGACTGCTGTTCCTGCTCTTTCTGAAAGGCTTTATCTCTTTCACTCATTAAAGCCTGGTTTTCCTGCTCAAGGGCTTTACTCTGTTCTAATTTTTCTATATAAGGATCTAAGTGATTCGAGAAGGACTTTGAAAGAGCTTCTTCTGCCGACATTAACGGGCTTCCTGTTCCAAAGGAGCTGCCCGATTCGAGGTCTTTTATCTTCTGATTATTTGCCGCTATTTTATCGTTTATGCTCTGTATGGTCTTTGCGGTATCTTCGATTTCTTTCCTTTTTTGATCTTCTTTTTGCTTGAAATCCTGGAAAGTTTCTTCCTGAAGCTTTCGAATAGATTTTTGCGTCAACTCCTGAATTTTTACTTCGTCTGCTCCTGCTTTTTTCAGCGCGTCTATCTGTTTATTTATAGCACTTATTTTTTTCTCTGTTTCCGATTGAGTAAGTTCTGCAATAGCTTCTTCGGCTTCCTTATTGATCTTCTTTTTTTCTTCTGCGGCTTTTTTTACCTCTTCCGACTCTTCTTTTCTGAGTTTTTTTACTTCCTGGGAGTATTTTTTTTCTATATCCAGAGACAAACCTGAAACTTTTTGAATACTCTGTATATTATCCTGCTGATATTTTTTTATAGCTTCTGTATATTGCTTTTGTGTTATTTCACCCTGATTGAGCTTTATTGCCAGTTCATCAAGAAAATTATTCCATGAGTCTTTAATTGTTTTAACTCTTTCCTTTTCCGCTTCTTTTGCCTGTTTTACTTGCTCCTTCTGAAGCTTGCTTACTCCGGCGTAATATTCTTTTTCGATTTTTAATTTTAAATCAGTACTATTCTGCAATTCCGAAGCGTGTTCGTGGAGATAGGTTGATATATTATCGTTATACTGTTTCTGAGAAATTTCACCAGCTGAAAGCGCCACCTTTAATTCAGAAAGAAAAGTGTTCCAGTTTTCTTTATAAGATTGTAGTGTTTTCTTGTTACCCTGTTCTATTTTTGACTCTAATTGCGCCCTCCATGCATCAAGTTTCGCTGATTGCTCTGGCATTAAATCGTAGCTGCTTTTTACACTATCAATTTCTTTAATTATCTGTTCCGCCGTTAGCTTATGAGCAGTATATAAGTTTTTTACTGTACTTATTTGTTTATTTAAAATAGCATCAGTTATTTTCTGCTTCTCCTGTGCTGTTACTTCAGCAGTAGTATTCTTTTCAATTTCAATCCTTATCCCCTGCAATTCTTTTCTTTCGCCCTGTATTTTCCCTATTCTATCAGTATATCCATCATTTACTTTTTTTTGTTCATCGTACTGCTGTTGAAGAGTTTTAATTCTTTCTGTGTCGTACGTAATTTGTTGACGCGTCATGCCGGTTTCATCTGTTACAAGCTGAACGGTTCCCCTTTTTGCTGCCTGCAATTGTTCTTCGATAGAAACAAGGTCTTTCTGCCCTTGAGTTCGCAAGTCTTTATAACGCATCTCTTCGTCAACAAGAAGCTTTTGTGTCGCTTTTACCTTGTCGAGTCCTTGAGCGTCTTCTTTAAGAGCTTTCACGCCTTTTTCCGTGATTTCATTAAATGCTCCCTGGGCATTCGTAGCCTCCATCCCTGCGTTCGCAATACCCTTGAGTGCATCTGCTCTTTTTTTCAGATCTTCTGAAATATCATTTTGCTTAAGCTTCGCTTCATTCTCCAATACTTCAATATACGCATTTGCAAGTGCCCCGACTGCTATTACAAGCGCTCCGACCGCTATTATTGGCAACGCAGCTCCGAACGCGCCCATGCCTGCTCCCAGCGCTGCCGTGTTGCCCGTTGCTGTTACTATTTTCGCACTCAAAGAAGACATTACTCCAGAAAAAGGGGCTGCTGCCGCTACAAGTCCAGTAATTCCCTGTCCTGCCAGCGCGATTCCTCCAGCCCACGCCGCAAAAGTCAGCGCTGTAGACTTTAATTCAGGCGGCAGTTCTTTTGTCCATTTTACTAAATTTGTTAACCCCGCTACGGTATCATTGACAGCGGGCAACACTTCAGATCCAAGTTCTTCCTTTAAACTCTGAAATTCGCCCTTGAGATTTGAAATTTGACCGGCAGTAGTCTTTGAAGCCCTTTCCATGCCCCCTGCAAATCTCTGTTCCATTATCTGAGTAAGACCTTCCATGAGCAAATTCATGTCCTTAATTTGCCCCTTGGAGTCAACAAGAGTGCCATGAAGCTGGTCATCTATCATCTTTTTGGTTATACCGAACTCTTTTAATCTCTCCAATTCGCCAGTCCTCGCATCTGCAATAGCTTCGACTGCCTGGTTCATGCTTTTGCCCATACCGCTTGCCATGTCGCCGATTAATCGCAATTGCCTTGGTATCTGCTCAGCTTCAACACCATAGGCTTTAAGTTTTATCGTCGCTTCGATAATTTCGTTAGTTTCGAAAGGCGTAGCGTTGGCAAAATCCTTTGCCCAGGCAAGCATTTTATCCGCTGCTGCCTGGTTTCCCTGGAATGCAGTATTTAACGCCACCTTGAAGTTCTCCGCTTGCATAGCAGAAGAAACGAGATCTTTTCCAAAAGAAATTACAGAAGAAGATATTCCGCCCAGAATAGAGGACATATCACGAAGATTTTCAAGTAACGCCCTGTCGGCAAGGGCTTTTAATTCATTACCTGCTCTTTTCGCATCCTCAGAAAGCAGTCCCAGTAATTTCCTTTCTTCTCCTAATTGCTTATTTACATCTTTAAGCTTCTGCTCTACCTCTTTCGTATCCATCTTTAAAGACTGTTTTTCTTTAAATTCTTTATTTAATTCAATGGCTTTTTTCCTGAGATTATCAATGTTTTTCTGGACATTCTCAATCTCTTTCTGAGCTTCTTTACCGCCTTTTGCCTGCAGTATCATTCCTACTTCAAAGTTCTTAGCCAATTATTCCACCTCCTTTCATATTTCGATTTCCCATCTCCGGCATCTATTCCCGGCTCCGTCCGTCCACTCTTTAAAGTTCCTGGCATTCGAAGGAACAGGAAGATACGGTATCTTTCCTTCTCCTCTTGACTGCCCCGCAGGCTGGCTTTTTTCTTTTCCGTCTTCTTTAAGCCATGAAACCATCTGCCTCAGACTGTAGTTTTTACCTGCTTTATCCGGATGCACATAATACGTGACGGAAAATGCTTTCGCTATCCCCGTGCTTATATTAAAAAATTCTTCTATTGTTATGGTTCCCGGCTCTTTACCATCTCCATTTGCATCGTCTTTATGAAGCGTTAAAAAGCCCTTTAAAAGCTCTTTAAACAGTTCTTCGGAAGAAGCAATTACTCTAATATCCTCTTTCGGTATATTTAAAAAATTAAGGAAATCCGCTATGTCGTCATTAAACAATAGCTCAATGGCAGCAAGGAAATCCACCAGAGGTAATTCCTTCAGTGATATTTTCCTGCTGCCATATCTAAAAATTGCTTCTTTTCTTTGAAAAGGATTATGCAATAGTTGAGTCTTCATAGCATTTTTCTATCATTCTTTTTCCCGCTTCCTGCGTTAAATCTATCTGAAGACCGGCAGACAGGGTATCGTTACCCCATGATTCCGATGGATTATTGAATATTGCTTTCCCGGGAGAGCCCACCTTTTTAAGCTTTGTAATATTTATATCCCCGTCATCTTTCTCTTTCCAGTGCTCCATATACCAGCTTTTAGAAGTATTTACTCCGCCGAAGGAGAATTTCTTATGTCCCGGAACGGTTACATTGGAAGCGGCAACCGTAACTTCGCTCCCGTCGGGAATAACAGATGTCTTTTTCCTTCTTATTGCCCATGAGCCTTCTTGCTCACCAAGAACGTAAGGAAGGGTTTCCAGACTGCTATAATCGGCAGGCGTAAGACTGCTACTTCCGACGGTAAACGTAAGATTGGGATTTGCCTTTTTGCTTATACGGAGAATTTCCCAGCCTATACCGGAAAGGGTAACCGTTCTTTCTACCGACACACCTGTCTGTTTTGCAACTGTTTCCGTAGTGCCTGCTCCTAACTGGACAATCCTTTCTTCCGGGATGTCTTCTCCGAGAACAAATTCAACTGTCCCTTTTTCTCTCTTTGCCAGACGTTTAACTTCTGCCATACCGCCTCCGGTATCATCTTCTATTGTTTCAAATTCGCGTTCTATGGTCACCTTTACATCTTTCATCATGCCGAAGGTCTGCATGTTATTATATTCGCCTTCTTCGGCGCTGTCCTCATCGTACTCTGCGTACATCATCTGTCCCGTGCCAAGGGGGATTTCTTCCACTGCTTTAATCATTTAAATCGCTCCTTTTCATAATATGTTTCTGTAATTCCTGTAATACATAAGATTTAAACCCATGAGTCCTTGCGCTCATGCAAAATCCTTCATCTTCTCCCGTTTTTCCCGGGGAATATCTTATTGATTTATTTTCAAAAACTTTCCTTGAAACAAGCATTACCGCCCCTGTTGTGGTAACTTCAAACAATTTTTCGGAAGGGAGAATATTTCTGTGGCCGGCAAGAGGCATAAAATTATAATTAAGATTACCATTTGCAATCAGACCTGCCACTATATTTTTATTCGTAGCGAGTAATTTATTAAGAATGTCCGGATTGACCAGGATATCACTATCGACAGACAAAAGATATTCCGCTTCTATATCAAGCCATGCAAAGTCTAAAATAAGGTTTCTTAATACGGATAATGATTTATAGGTTTTATTCTGCCTGTTTAACATAGTTTCTGCAGTAATAACCCTGTCTTCTCCCCAGTCATGAGGGTAATCAAAGTTTACCTCTGAAATTCTTATATATCTGTATTCTTTCTCGCGGGCAGCCTTCCAGTCTGCAAGTATCCCTGCGCTGCTATCTGAACTATCGTTTAATATGAAATGAAACGAGAGATTTTTTTTCGGATAGTCCAGCCTGGATAGGAAATAAAGATATTCGGATAATATCCATGAGCGGTTTCTTATGGGAGCTGCTATTAAAATATTTTTCATCTCCATTACTCTCCAAATCCGTTACATAGCCCGTCCAGGTAGTCATGTACGGCATCTATTATTACATCTAAAATTCTATCTATTATCTTATTCATAGCCATATCCAGTATTCTTTTACGCATTGATTTTTTTTATAAGCCCCTCGTATTTATCTACTACCCTCTCCCAGCTATTACCCAGGGCGAACTGATAATTAATATCTACGAGTTCTCCTGTTCCTTTTTCCCATATAAAATCAAGCCTTTCTGCTACTTCAAAAGATGTTCCGCAGACAAAAGGGGAGCATGTCATGAGTTTTAAATAATCCTCTTTTAAAGAATTATCATAAACACTCACAACCGGCCTTTTATTTATGTAACCTTCAAGGATTGACAGGTAACCGCTCGTCAAAACCATATCGCTTCCTTTAATATAGTCATCTACATTATTTACAAATCCATGAAACTTAACTTCAATTCCAAGCTCTTCCGCCATTTTTTCCAGCTTACCTCTTAAAGGACCATCGCCGCAGACATCGAGAGTAAAAATATTCCTGGTCTTCTTTAAAGCCTGTAAGAATAAATGAGGGCTGCAGTCAGGAGCAAGTCTTCCTATATAGAGTAATTTTTTCTTTCCTGGAGTAGGCACGCAATCCACAGACTTAACTCCTCCGTAAATGACCAGGGAAGGAGATTGTTTATACCATCGTCTTATATAGTCACCCACTGCTATAGTAGCAGAGGAAAGCTTTTCAACTTCAAGCCTTCTTTTTATTACTGCTTCATCAGGAGGAATTCTCCCTTCCCATCCATGGAAAACTGTTATCTGAGGTATAGATACACCGGGAATAAAAGAGACGAAATCATGAGCTATAATCAGATCGGGATTGTATTTAAATATCGCCGATTTTGCTTGACCGGGATAAACCCAGAGCACCTGATACCCTCTGGATGAAAATTCCTTTGTTATCTCAGATATATGCTTTTGCACTCCTCCCAGGGGAACAGTGTCACCGGGTAAATTAAAGTGGGCGGAAGTCATTAATATCTTCATTTTATATCCTCCAATACTCCCTGCATGAGCTTCTTATAGGAATAGTTTTCTTTTGTTTTTTTATGCCCGGCCCTGGCGATTTTATCCCTTTCTTTATCATGGGAAAGGTAATATTTAATCTTCTCTTTAAGCTCATCATAGGAAGAAAATAACACCAGTTCTTTATCGGAAAAAAGCATTTTTGCTTCCGGGAAATCTTCAGATAAAAGAAACTGCCCGGAGCCTGTTATTTCCATTACCCTGTTCTTTAAACATTTAACTCCGTTAGCTGGCTGATCCGAGAAATTGAGATTTATTATCGACTGATTTGCAATCTCTATCATCTTCTTATGACTTACCCTGTAAGGATAATTCCAGTATTTGTTTCTGCATCCGAACAGATCCAGCTCATCCCGGAATTCTTTCGCAAGGGAATCTATATAGTTTAATCTTGCGGGAAAGCTCGAACCGACAAAAGAAACTTTATAATTTTTATCGGATTTAAGATTTAAATGATACGCAGGATCATATCCAAAGGGAAGGAATTTTGCATTTATGCCCATAGGCTTATAGTATTTTTCCATGCTTTCATAATTGGTTGTATATACTTGATGATATTCTTTGAGTTTTAATTTATGTAATTTTGAGTTCGGCGCATGTGTCAATATATAAGGATCGTCAACCTGCCAGACTATCGTATTAACACCGGTCTGATTTATCTTTTTAATAGTTGACGGTTTTATCTGCTCTCCCTGGATAACAAATAAAATGTCCACATGGAATTTACTTATAGAGTGCATGATTAATTCATCGTAAACCTCATAAGGAAACGATACGTCCCTGGGGCAGCAGAGAGGAACAATGTCATATCCTTTCTGTTCTATAAATCCGCCCCTGATACCGCGATGGAAGTTCCCCGGCTCAAGGCTTTCCGTAATAAGAAGAATAGTTTTCATAAATTATACCCTTTCTTAAAGTAGAAGGAATTTTTCCTCACTCTTTCAAGGTCTTTTCCCATATAGACAATATAAGACAGATGATTTTGCACACAGAAATAATTGCCGAATTTATGGAAATCTTCTTTTTCCCACTGGGTTCTATGTGTTTCATAGATATTACCGAAGGCGGCCTTCTGGATACCTATGTTTTTAGGAGTCGAAACTATCAGGTTTCTGCCATTAAGAAGACACTGGCGGATAAGTTCTTCTCCTTCTTCTCTGGTAAAATGTTCAAGTATATCTATAAGTAAAATCAGATCGTAAGTTTTGCTTATATTTTTAAATGCGTTAAGGGCTTCGTCTATGTAAATGGTGTCATAGATATTTTTCTGAATGGCACTTATATAATCAGAAAAAGCCTCAATGCCGTCTATTGCTACTCTTTTGTTTTTCAGGTTATCCGTATACCACAGGTTAAGGCGTTCATAAATCAGGAAACCGTATTTGCCGAACCCGATTCCTATATCTAAAACCTTCTCAGGTTCCGTCAATATTACAAGTTCCATGATTTCGTTTATCTGATAAGTATGCGAAGTGGGCATTACCTTTCTCCATTTCTCCAGGGTCTCTGCCCTGTAAAAGGATAGTCAGGACTGAAACCGTTATTCTTTTTCAAGAAATCTCCCCACACAGCCATGAACTCCGCCCTTCCTTTTGCTACGGCCTGAAGTTCGTTATGATGTTTTCTTTCCGAGTGATGCAGGACATGGGTAATTACCGAACCGGGATAATAGCGAACATCGAAACCGGCACGCCAGACATCCATACCGTAACTTGTATCATCCCAGTAGATAGGTACGTTGAATTCCGGAAGATAACCTATCTTTTCGAGCATATCACGTCGATACAGGCCGAAGCCTGCATAGGCATGATTTTGAATTTCCTGAACCTCGGAGGCAGGTTTTCCGCTACCGGGAACTATTGTGTTTCCATTTCTATCCAGATCTGCGCCGTGACTCATTACCCTGCCGTCAGGCCAGAGAACCAGGCTGGCAACATGACCCACGTCCGGATTGGTTCTTGCGTAATCAATCGCGCCCCTTAACCATCCGGGATGAGCGAGACAATCGTTATTCATAAGATAAACGAATTGTCCGTAGCTCCATTTCATTGCTCTGTTATTACTGGCAGCGTAAGACGTGTCGTCATGCTCAAAAATAAGTGTTGCTCTGTCAGCCCAGTTTGTTAGAAGATAATCTCTGACTTCTTTCCGAGTGGAGGAGTCTACAATAATAAGCTCGTAGCGAACATCTTTTGAATATTTTTCTATGGAAGCAAGGCAATTTTTCAGAAGTTCAGGTCTGTTTCTGGTTACCACTATCACACTTGCTTCATAATTTAATTCATTCCTCGTCTTCATAATCCGGCGTCACCTTTCTTTTTAATGCAAAAACAAATATGTATGTCCATATCCCGCCCTCTTCTCCGCCAAATTTTATCCTTCTCGGCCTCATCGGTTTACATCCCGTTATAATAAAACCTGTCAGGGCTTTCCTTACCAGTTCTATATATCCGTAAGCTCCGGTATGTGTCCGTAACCCCTTGACCGATATACACATGGCAAATTCATCATCTTCTATCTGAATGATATCATCGGGAGTTATAGGGTTAGAGAAATCAGATCCGAAAAATTGAACCAGTATAACCCCTTTGGAGTGAGTAAGGACATACTCTTCAGGCTTTTCAGGGAACCCTTCTATCTTTAAGGTATTAATCTTTTCTTTCAATCTGTCTACAATTGCCTGCTCTATATCTTTTATATCCATTCAAATGCCCTTCAAAGACCGTTCAAAGGTCGTTTAATACATGCTTAAAAAACTTTTTGTAAATTTCTTGTCGGAAGCGGTTTTATTTGTTCTTACATCACTGCCTGTTATATCCGAACCGGATGAGCCCATCTGAGCTATGCCAAGAAGAAACCTACCTTCCTGGATATCTTTTAACTTCTTTATTCCGTCATTGTATTTTACCCTTATCTCTTCAGGCGCTTTCCGTTCCGGTCTGCGTGTCCAGAGATAATAAATTGCAAGATCTACGGATATATCTTTTATCTTCTGTGGGACGGTAGTAAGAGGGAGGGAATACCTCCCTCCTATATAACCGTCGATATCGCCATCTGCTTTAGCTATTACCTCATTTATATTATCTTCATTAACAGAAGTAGGAGTATCACTGTCATCTGACAGTTCAATAACCCTCTCTTCCGGTAGTGTTTTAATTAAATCTTCCAGCGTGCAGTAAGGCATAACAACTACCCTTTCAGATCCGTAAGAACATATCCTGAAGTTATCGGATAATCGTCCGGGTCTCCGGCAGAGTAACCGTTAATAGCTATAAGGTCATCGCCTGTTATCTGAGTTGTACCTTCGGGAGTGTTCGCTTCAACTGCTTTCCCGTCTGCATCAGATGCAAGAGGAACTCCTGCTTTTGAAATAGTTCCTCCTACCTCTACAATAACGGTTCCAGTCTTAACCACTCCGGCAACTTCTCCGTCATCGTAGTTTCTCTCTGTAACGCCGGTGGCTTTTTTACCTGCACCGCAGTGCGCTCCGTCGTAGTCGACGAAACGGAACTTAACCAGATTGTCCGTTGCTTTTATAGTGCCTACTACACCGGGCTGATATGTTGGTATCGCCATAATCTTTTCCTCCTCTTCTTACGCGGCTTCGCCGGTACCTTTCAGTATATAAGCTGCTCCCTGACCGGTAATATTAACCTGGTAGTTATCGGTATAATTAACTAAGGTCAGCTTCGCTCCCTCTGCATATTCAAACGTCATAGGATATCCCAATCTCTGGATGACATAACCCCATGCTGGCACCCACACGTCTTCTATTGAATCTATAGTTATATCTGCGGGAGGTCCAGGAACATAAGCGAGAATACAGCAATCATTCCAGAGTCTTACGAAAGAAGAGTCTTCATCACCGGCATCGGGAATATAATAGCTTCTTCCGACATAGATATTAGGGATTTCGAGTATTTCTTTTAACATATCTATGGTGACTACTTTTCTTTCTGAATCACTTAACTCTGCTTTTATTACGGGGTGTTTTCTTAATATTTTATATGTGGATCTGTCTATTACCATTGTGTTTATTTCTTCCCCGATGGCATCTGCTACAGTATCCCTTGCAGTCTCGATATCTTCTTCCGGGTCTGAGTTTTCATAATCGCTCCACTTATCTGTCAGAGTAAGCGTTCTCTTATGGGTATCCAGATAGTTACTTTCGTCCTGAGCCATCTCCGCTATCTCAGCTTCCATCTCCAGGGCGACTGCTGTTTTAGATCTAAATGCAGCATGTTTCCTTAAGCTCAATTCGTCAGGAGCTTCCTGGCCTTCCAGGTAATCGATCGGATATTCGGCATCATGCTCTTCGGTAGCAAGGGTGATAGTGCTCTTAGAATCCACAGGGAGGCGATTCGATTTTGCACCAAGCCCCCTCAAGGTCTTAAAAAGTTTGAAATGTTCCTTGCCGAATTTTGGTATCTTGGTTTTCATTTTAGGGACTTTTTTGACGGGGAAAAGATAAGTTCCCACCATACCGGGAACCCTGTAACCCCATGCCAGTTCGTTTATAACGGGGAGTATCTCGCCACGTACTTCATCTAACCTTCCCATATTGCTTATTTCCTCACTTTCTCAACAGCTATCTCATAGCTCACGTTATTCTTTTCGGCATACTCTTTAGCTTTCTCGTGAAGCTCAAGCTGTTCCTGATTTACATTACTGTAATTTGAATACCTCGAAGTCTTTTCCGGCTTACCTGAAGTTGCCACCCTGCTTTTAGTTGCCACTTCACTGAAAAGCTTATGCTCCTTTAAATTCCTTTTTAAGAAATCTTTGCACTTCTCAACGGCATCTTTTTTACCGCCTTCCGAGAAATTATAATCTCCCCTTTCGTGACATATATCAAAAAGGTCTATCACGAAAGAATGATCAGCAGGCGTGAGTTGATTACCCAGGTCATGCTCACAGAAGTCAGAGTATTCTTTCTGTCTTTTTTCTTTATTGAGCTTTTCGACTTCCGCCTTAAGGTTTGCCAGTTCCTCTTCTCTCTGGCGGGATTTCTCGGCAAATTCGGAAGAAACAGCCTGAGTCTTAAGTTCCTGAATTTCCTTATCTTTTTCTTTTTGCTGTTCCATTAATCCGGCCAGTGTGTTTTTCAGATCCTGGATCTCTTTTTCTTTGGGATCTGCTTCTACGTTTACAGCCATATCGTTACCTCCATTTTCACTGAAATAATAAATTAAATTATCTTCTTTTTCGTTAAATTTAATGTCCGCGAGCCCCTTTACAGCGGGGTGGCTCGCGCCCAGAAACCCGACATGTTTTATTGTTCCGTCAGGTCTAAGAGAGATAGATCTCTTCTTCCAGAACCCCTGTTTAACTACCCGCTCAAACTCTTCCGGGACCTGTGTGAATTTAGCGAGGATTTTTTTGCCTTCCCGCTTCAATCCATCTACCCAGCCGAAGGCAGGCTTTCCTTCTTCAGGGTATTTCTTTTGAGGTTCATAATCGGGATGACCAATAACTATAGGGATTTCGTCTTTTTGCGGATTGTAACTGTTAACTATTCGATCCAGCTCCTGGTCAGAGTAGTATTTACCCCTCCCTGCATTGTCGGTCTGGTATCCGCCTTCAAAAATTTCTATCCAGTCATTAAATCCTGACACAGTCTTTCTCCTATTTTGATTTCTTTAACGCTCTTATAATCGTAAATGCGAGCGTTGTTAAGGGAGCCATGTATTCTATCAAGCTCTCCCCGTTCTCAACCGATTCGATTGTAGACTTGGCGGCCTGGAAGATAGAAACAAATGTGCCGGGTTTTTTTATACCGTCGATTTTAAAACTTACCTCGACTTCACCGGTAGTATTACCGGCTTCGTCTTCTACCAGGGAAGCATTCCAGTCGTGAATTTTCAGAGATTTATCCATAACACAATTCCTCCTTAAGCATATAGCCTGATTGTAATGCTTATTAATATTTTATTCTCCTGACATTGTCAGGAGAATATTAAACTGTCATAGATTACTATTATTACTGGTTATTTATTGATTTTTTAAAAACAGGCCATTAAAACAAATTTACATTCGAATCAAGGAAAATGACATTTAAAAAAATTGAATGCGAATTGAACGAAATTGAACGGGTTCTAGAGCATTTTAAAAAAAGAAGGTCACCTTTAAAAGAGAGGGGTAATTTTATGACGGAGAATACGCTGGTGGCAGAGCTGGCAAAAAATGTCGGCTTTCCCATATTATTATTTATAATATGGGTAGTATACCATCGAGCGACGATGCGTATATTTGAAAAGATAACAGAGACACAGTATAACATACTGAAGGATTTAATCGAAACAAATAACTGCACTATAGGAGCTCTGGCAAGAATCGAACAGAAAATCGATTCTAACACCTGGTGCCCGTACGCCAGGGAGAGAATGAAAGAGGTGAAAAAGAATGAGTGAAACGAGGCTTTTACTAAAAGGAAAGCTTGGGGAGTTAAGCAGGAAACAACTGGAGCTAAAGAGCGAAGGGAGCGGAATTCTCAAACAGCTATCCAGGGGGCTAAACCTGCACTTACATGACGGAGAAATATCGAATATCAATATAAATGAAGTCAACGCGCTTACAAATAGACTCAACAGTATCCACGAAGAGATTAAAGAAAACAAGAAAACAATAAAAGAAATTGAAGAGGAACTTCAGTGAGCAAGAAAGATGTTTTCTATAACGAAGCGGAAAAACTTTATATTCAGGACCAGTTAACCATCTCGGAGGTAGAAACTCGCCTGGGGGTATGCGAGAAAACCATAAGAACATGGAAATCAGAAGGTAACTGGGATGAAAAGAAGAGGAAATATCTTCAGGAAAAGTCTTCATTCCATGAAGAACTTTATTCTTTTTCAAGAACACTCATGAAAAAAATACAGGAAGACTGGGAAGCCGGTGAGAAGGTGGATGCCGGTAGGCTTTATACCCTGACCAGGATACTGCCTATGATAACCAAAGTAAAAGATTATGAAGATATTAAGTCAACTAAAGAAAAAAACAATATAGAAAAGGGACTCACGGAAGACCTTGTAAAAAATATTGAAAAGGAGATTCTGGGAATTGAAGAGTGAGAAGAAATATTTTTTACCCTATCAGATGAGATGGCTAAAAGATAACAGCACTATAAAGATATGGGAGAAATCCCGCCGTATAGGCGCAACCTACGTTCAGTCCTACGAAGACGTCCGCGACGCCATTGCAAAGAAAGTTCCCTCCGTATGGTTCTCCTCGGCAGATGAGTCCGCCGCAAAAGAATATATCGAATATGCAGAACAGTGGGCAAAACTTTTTAATGCTGCAGCTAAATACCTGGGACAGGTAGTATTAGATTCCGATAAAGACATTAAAACTTTCTCTATTGAATTTGCAAACGGAGTAAGAATAAACGCTCTTTCTTCAAACCCGAAGGCATTCCGTTCAAAAGGCGGTAAGGTAGTATTGGATGAATTCGCCTGGCATGAACAGCAGGAAAGATTATGGGCGGCGGCAAGACCATGTATTACATGGGGTTATCCCATGAGAATACTTTCAACCCATAACGGAAAATCATGCAGGTATTATAAATTCATAGAAGACATTAACAGAGGACAATTAAACTGGTCATTACATACCACACCCATACAGCTTGCGGTAAAAGAAGGTCTTGTCGATAAAATTACAGGAAGAAAAGCTACAGAAAAAGAAAAGGAAGAATGGATTGAAGAGCAGAGAAAAAGCTGCGTCGATGCTCACACGTGGCTCCAGGAATATTGCTGCGTTCCCGTAGATGAAACATCTGCTTTCCTTACCTACGAGATGATACAGAACTGCGAGAGAGACGGCCTTTTAGACGGAGAAATAAAAGGTGATCTTTATGTCGGAATGGATATAGGAAGAAAGAAAGACCTTTCTGTTATATGGGGCATTGAAAAACTCGGCCACAGTAAATTTACCCGTATCTATAAAGTTCTAGAAAAAGCACCGTTTAAATATCAAAGGGAAGTGCTTTTTAAAATACTTAAACATCCTAATTTAAGAAGAGCATGCATTGATGCTACAGGTCTCGGAATGCAACTGGCAGAAGAAGCCCAGGATTATTTCGGTAAATACACGGTAGAAGCAGTAACATTTACCAATCCATTAAAAGAAGAACTTGCCTACAATTTAAGAATTGCCTTTGAAGATAAATCAGTATTCGTTCCGCCGTTACTCGAAATAAGAGAAGATCTCCATTCTGTAAAAAAAATTACTTCAGCGTCAGGCAATATAAGATTTGATACCACAGAAAAAACAGACGGCCACGCAGACAGGTTCTGGGCTTTTGCACTTTCAAACTACGCTTCCCTTAATTCTTCAGGAGACATTCATGTAGTATCAAAAGGTAAAAGAAAAATGACGGAACTTGCAAAAGGATATATGAATTTTTCTCCGAGAAGTTTCAAGCATTTATACTAAGGAGTATTAATTATGCCTAAAAAATGGTCTTTAATTGAAGAGTTTGCCACGAGACAGAGGAGTATTAATTTTTATTCATTAAGCATGTTCTTACCGAACCCCGATCCTGTCTTAAAAAAACTCAATAAAGATATTACAATTTACAAAGAACTTTTAACAGAGCCTCATGTCGGAGCCTGTGTGCTTTCAAGAAAAGCAGGCGTTCAATCTTTAGAATGGGGAATAGACAGAGGGAAAGCCAGGTCGGGACAATCAAAGATTATAGAAAAACATTTTAACAATCTGAATATCCAGAAGATTATTTCTGAAATACTGGATGCCGATTTATTCGGCTATCAGCCCATGGAAGCTATGTGGTATAAAGACGGAAATTTAATACTCCCGGATTTAATAAGTAAACCTCCCGAATGGTTCATGTTTTCTCAGGAAAATATCCTCCGATTTCGCTCTAAAGGAAATTTCACTTACGGAGAGGAACTACCTCCTTATAAATTCCTCTGTCCGACACATCAGGCGACATATGATAATCCCTACGGAGTACCTTCATTAAGTAAAGTATTCTGGCCTGTGACATTCAAGAAGGGCGGATTGCAGTTCTGGTCAGTTTTTACAGAGAAATACGGGATGCCTGCCGTCGTAGGTAAAATTAAACGGGGTGCAACCGATGACGAAAAAGGAGACCTTGCAACGGATCTGGATAATATGGTTCAGGATGCCATATTCGTTATCCCGGACGATTCATCTATAGAACTGCTTGAAGCAGGGGGCAAGGGAGCGTCTGCCCAGATTTACAAAGAACTAATTAACCTCTGTAACGAAGAAATAAGTAAAGCCATACTGGGGCAAACCCTTACAACCCAAATAGGAGACAAAGGGAGTTACGCCGCAAGTCAGACCCATATGGGAGTAAGGCAGGACATACTTGATTCCGATAAAAAGCTTGTAGAAGAAACATTTAATCAGCTCATAAAGTGGATTTATGAGATTAATTTCCCTTCTTCCGGTGAGCTTCCGGTGTTTTCCATGTGGCAGGAAGAAGATGTAGATTTAGAACTGGCACAGAGAGATAAGACTCTCGCAGAGACCGGTATTAAATTTACAAAACAGTATTACATAAAGAACTATGGCCTGGAAGAAGAAGATTTTGACATATCGGAGCCGCAGCAGCAGAACACATTCCCGCCTGCGCAATTTGCCGAACCTGCCCAGGGCGATAAAAACCCTGTAAGCGATCTGGAAAATGCCGTATCGGACAAAGAACTTCAGCAGATTGCAGAAGATTTATTAAGACCTGTAATAGAACTGGTTAAAAACGGAAACAATTACGAAGAGGTTCTTGAAGCTTTATCGGAACAGTATCCACTGATGGACACCAGGACAATGCAGGATTTATTCGGTAAAGCCATGTTTATAAGTGAAGGTTCAGGAAGACTTTCAAATATTACAAAGTGAGGTGATGGAAATGAACGACGAAGAAAAAGATGAAAAAATAATAGAATACACGGCAAAAAAGCGGGAAGTATTCGAAGAATTATGCAAATTCATTTTAAATTTATATCGTAAAGAAAAACCCTCCGATACTGAATTAGCAATATTGCCGGAGGGAACAAAAATTATTTTAGACACTCACATAGGTGGATTAGTTTGATTCTAATTCTTGTTTTTCGATTTCTTTTAGTTTTTCATAGACACTCATAAAGAATTGCATAGTTGGCTTGCCAATGTCCGATTTAACACCGGCAAAGGGTTCGCATTTGCCGCTCTGCAAAGCAGCAACGGTAATATCTTTGGCATATTCAAAACTTTTCGACGGCAAAATTATCACTCCCTTCTCTGGATAATTTTAAAGTAAAAGAAAAAGAAAGTAAAGAAGGCAGTAATGAGTAACGAAAATCCCGGATTCCTTATAGGATTACCTCCCAAAAAGGCAATCGAATATTTTCAAAAAAAAAGTAATGCTCTTTCCTGGAACTGGTGGGATGTCTGGCAGAGTGAACATAATAAAGTTTTTACCGTAGCTAAAGTCACCAAGATGGATATACTTCAGGACATCCGGGATATAATTCAAAAGTCTATCAAAAGCGGTACAACTTTCCGGGATTTCCAGAAAGAGCTTGAACCGAAATTAAAAGCTAAAGGCTGGTGGGGACGGCAGACGATTGAGACCAAAGACGGCGAGAAAGAAATTCAACTCGGCTCTCCTCATCGTTTAAGGACTATATATCAGGCAAATCTTAATACTGCATATCAGGCCGGTAGATATAAACAGTTAATAGATAATGTAGACAGGCGTCCATACTGGCAGTACTGGGCAGTCGAAGATTCCAGAACCAGGCCTGAGCACAGAGAGCTTAACGGGAAAGTTTTCCGGTATGACGATCCTTTCTGGAAAAGCTTCTATCCTCCGAATGGATTTAACTGCCGGTGCAAAGTAATAGCTTTAAGCGAAAGAGACCTGGAACGGATGGGGCTTAAAGTAGAATCATCAGAAGGAATGCTTTTCATTGAAGACAGGTTGGTTTCAGAAAAGACAGGAGAAACGAGACCTGTTACAGTATATAAAAATCCCGACATAAGAAATCCCTCCACAGGGAAGATTATAAAAATATCTCCTGATGTCGGATGGAGTTACAATCCGGGAGAAACTTCATGGGAGCCGGATTTAAGCAAATACCCGAACGATCTGGTATCTTTTTTCAATAAGGATAAGGAACTTAAAGAAAGAAAGAAAATAAAAATAACAGATATTCCCAACTGGCAGGAAACCGCAGATGATAAGATAGCCTATAAAAATTCTCTACTGCTAAAAGACTATCTGATAAAAAAAATGGAAAAAGATTACGGCAGAAAAATAAATCAGGACTATCTGATTGAAAAAACCGTAGAAGATTTTAGGGAAAATTTCAAAAAATACGAGGGAGTGTATCCAGATGAAAATACAGCGGGATACTGCTCTCTAAAAGGAAATGTCATAGGAATTCACCCCAAGCAGGTTATTGGTTCTGGCAAAGGCGATCTGAACTCTTGTATAACTTTTGTCCACGAAAATGAACATGCATTAGGGAGAAACAATTTTAGCGGAGATATTTTCCTTGAAGAAAAAATAACGGAACTAAATACTGTATTCTGGATGAACGATAATTTCGAAGATGTGAGGCCGGAAGATTTAATTGATTACTTATCAAAAGAAAGTATAGATGTTTTTCTCTTACTGGCAAATAGATACAAAGGTGAGAAAGAAAAAATTGTAAAAAATATTAAACAGGCAAGGGTATTACATCCTATTGTGGCAAAAGCTTTTTCAAGAGATCTTAAAGAATTGACCGATGAGGAATTTTTTGAAGAATTGAAAAAATTGGAAAAGTATGATATTCTAAAAAAGGAAGATATAGAGTTCTTTTTAGAAAAAACAGAAGAGGAAAAATATCACATTAAGGAAGTGCTGTTATCATGGGCACTGACGTAAAAGAAAAAGCATTTAAATTAAAAGTGAAATTCTGGAATTATATGAGTCAATGCAAAAAGAACGGCTCCACAGAAGAAGATATAAAAAAACTACAGGCTATGATTGAAGAATTAATTACATATAATCCTATTTACAGAAAATACTACCACGACCTCATTTATCTCAAAGGAACCCTGCCTCCCGGAGTTTTTATTTAACTCCCGATCCCTGACATTGTCAGTAGTAAAACATCCCGCGTTAGACTATTATGAAATCAAAAAGGCAGGATGTTTTTATGAAGAAAATATTTATCGATCCTGGACACGGCGACATAGGAAAAGACTTCGGAGCAATAGGGAAAGACGGGGCACGGGAAGCAGATATAGCGCTCAGCATAGGGAAGACTGCAAAAACACTTCTTGAGAAAAACGGATATAAAGTATATATGTCCAGAGAAAAAGAGATGGCAGACAATCCTATATACAGTCAAAGCCTCGGAGATTTACCTTATAGAGCGGAAGCGGCAAATGATGCGGAATGCGATTTATTTATCTCTATACACTGTAACGCAAATAGTAATACATCTGCAAACGGCACAGAAATATACCACTGCCCCGGCTCATCGAATGGCGAGAAGCTTGCAAAGGCAATATTAAATGAAGTTCTGTATCTCCAAAAAATCAAGAAAGAAAAACACAAAGCAGATAAAGCTCTTTTAAATCTCTGGGATTTTACCAATCGCGGAGTAAAAGAAGCCAGCTATTACGTTTTAACCAATACAGATATGCCAGCCGTATTATGCGAAACGCTGTTTGTGTCCAACCAGTACGACCTGAAATTACTTAAAACTTCAGAATTCCAGACAGCTTACGCTCAGGCAATCGTATCGGGTATTAATAAATATTTTAACGTGAAGCCTGTGGCGCAGCCACCAACTTTTAAAAATTATTCAGATTTAATAAAGAAATATTCAAAGCAATACAGCCTCGACGAAAAATTCGTAGACGCTATAGTCCAGCAGGAAAGCAGTTATAACCCTAAAGCCGTGAGCAAAAGTAACGCAAAAGGATTAATGCAATTACTTCCGGAAACTTTTAAAGGGTGTTTAAAAGCCCTTGAGCTTCCTGAAAATTCAGATCCGTTTAACCTTGAAATCAATATTCAGTGCGGATGTTATCACCTTTCATATCTAAAATCCCTCTTCGGCATCCCAAAAGAAGACAACAGCCGATCAACAGAATTACTCATTGCCTGTGCTTATAATGAAGGTCAAAATACAGACGGCATGGTATATGCAAGAAAAGTGATTGGAAAGATGAAAAAATGATCAGTCCTACGATTGAAGTAAATAGCAAGTCTATTCAAGATTATCTCAATCAGGCTCAGAGAAAACTCGGAGACCTTACTCCTCTTATGAAAACCATTTCCGAGACTATGCATACTGCGGTTCAGAGGAATTTCCAGACGGAGGGAGCAAGACTTCCCGGAGGGAAATGGCAGGAACTTGCAGAGCCAACAAAAAAAGAGAGAGCGAAAGTAGGTAAATGGCCTGGCTCCATATTACAGGTGAACAGGAATTTACTCGGGGGCATTTCTCCCGATCACGATTCTACAACCGCAGTAGTGGGTTCCAATATGCCATTCAAAACCGGGTACGCTGCCATTCATCATTTCGGAGGAAAAGCAGGAAAGAACAAGAAAGTCACTATTCCGGCAAGACCATTTTTCGAATTGACAGATGAAGACATGGGAGATGTCGAGCAGGATGCAATAGATTATCTAGCGTGAGTTTACTGAAAATTCATTCTTGACATTAATCTTTTCGTTTATTCATAAGGAAAAGCGAAGAAAAAAATGTATAGTATAACCGTGATCTTTTCATTATAGGATATGAGTTAGAAAGAGTTTTTTTTATGACAGAAATATTGGTTGTTTCAATTAAGTTGATTTTGGTTTTACACATAGTTATACTATACAGCATTTGCAATTACCTTGTAAATACTGACTTTCATAATGTATATGGTTATACTATACAAAAATTGGCTTCTGAAAAATTAGCTTTTCCTTATTATATCACAGTTTTTCAAGAGATCAATATCAAAAAAAACGCAAAATTCGGTAAACTCACGCTAGAGAAATAAAAACAGGCGGGAGAATATCCCGCCTGAACCGTAATACATTAGACCCTTACTCTTCTTCTCTTTCTCGGTAATTTCTTCCACCAGTTATTCCTCTGTTTCTGAGCTTCCTTCATCCTCTTATTGGCTTTCTGCATCTGTGATTTCAAAGGTTCCACATCTATAGTCCTTACGATTTCAGCCATTACGGCAAAACTAAGCTGCATGTTTTTCGCCCCCTTCTTTCGTCTTCAACATATCAAGAGTAAATTCCATTTCCTGGATTTTTCTGTCACGCGCTTTAAGCTGTTCCCTTAACTCCTCCAGTTCTTCCTTTAATTCTCTTATCTCTACATCTTTTTCGTTCTCTTCTATAACTATGGCAGTTGCCGGAGGTTTGAGTTTTCCTCTATATCTGTTAAAAATTATCTGCCTTCTTTTCATTAATACTAAAGTGTTTTTCATATAATTAACCTTCACGTCCTTAAAGTAAGGGTTTTCTTTTTCCAGTTCATCCATTACTTCATCATTTACAGCTTTCTGATCCTCTGCAGAAAGATTGTTATATATAACATCAGGATCGAAATACATAATCATTTCTCCTTTCTTTGCGGGTAATAATCCTGCCCGCAGGAATGACAATGATAATAGTCAAAATGCTTTCCCGATAAGAAATCAGGGTCTGTGGTATATTTCGTACTTTCCCTTGACAGCATATCCGAATTACACCTCGGACATGTTTTCTTTGCAGATTTCGGGACAGAATAAACTGCAGCATTGCTGCCCCTGCCTTTTGCAACCTTATCCTGAAAAACCAGTTTACCTTTTTCAACCATGCCTCTGATGACTTTCCTGATTTTGTCGTGATCAAAACCGGATTTAAAAAC
This sequence comes from uncultured Synergistia bacterium, assembly GCA_964431735.1. Taxonomy (GTDB): domain Bacteria; phylum Vulcanimicrobiota; class SpSt-956; order SpSt-956; family JAKJGF01; genus CALARM01. The sequence continues at coordinate 42,184 of CAYSLJ010000027.1, forward strand.
TTTCCTCAAGGTAAAAAAATCTTCAATTTCTTTATTTTCTTTCTTCGTCGAATCCGGTGCGTTATTATTACAGTGATACCTGAAAGTCGATACTCCGCCTTTACTTTTTATATACTCCATTATCGTTGCTTCGATTAATTCGGAATTATCCTCATGGAGTTTCTTGATCCATTCCTCCGTCTGCTTCTCCGCTACTTCATTAAGAAGCTCCCTGTTTTCAGGCAGTACATAAATAAAAGGTTCGCAGCCCATACCCCTTTTTCTGATAACTGCAGCTCCGTCAATTAATCTCCTGAGCGCTTTCCCTATTACTCTTTTCGTCCTTGCACCTAAAAACTGCTTTATACACTCTGCTTCATCTACCAATTCTTTCGCATCGGTTTTAGAGTTTCTTACGTAATACCTGAATGTGCATGGCTGGTTTTTCTTTATATACAAAACAATCCTTTGTTCTATTGCCTTAAGAAAATTTTCCGAAACATCCCCTTCGTCTTCCTCATCTTCGTCCATGGTAAAATCCTCATCTTCCGGGATAAAGACGGGGGACGTGAGAGATGCTTCTTTTAATTCACAGCCGGAAATATATTCTATGCCGGAAAAACTTACTATCTCTCCATCCTGAAAATCGAAAGTAAAAGACTTAATTCCTTCGACTGCTACCCTGGTTCCATCCCATACAATAGCAGGCATCAGCAAACAATCTCCTCTCTGCTATGATTAATAACCGACGAAATCATCTGAAGATGAGTTTCAATCTGACCCATCGTCCAATCTGCTTTTCGAACCCTGTCTTTATAACAATTATTAAGCCTTGCGAGTTCGCAGTTTTTCTCATTAAGTTCCCTGTTTATATTGACCTTAATAGAAACCGGCAAATTATTAACATCTTCTCTCAGTTCCCTGACGGTCAGTTTCAACTCTTCATTCTCTCTTGCAAGCTCCTGGTTAATCTGCTTAAGAGTAGTTTCCGAATTCAATGTCTGCTTTTCAGTAATCTTTGATTTATGAAGTTCAGATCTTAATTCTTTCATGCTCTGCTTTAACCAGTCATTACTCTCAGACAGGTTCTCTTTTTCTTTGCTCAGATCATCTATTTGCAGTTGAAGAATAAGTATTTCATTATCTTTCCTGACAAGAGCCTGGGCAAGTTCCTGAACCTGCTTTCCTCTTTGCTCTACGTTGTAACCCTGTTCATCCACCTGGCAGGTCTTAGTCTGCAGCGCCGACACCCTCTCTTGAAGTCTTTCATTCTCACCCTTTAGACCTTCTATTTCATGCTCATAGTCTTCCATTCTTTCTATCAAGCTTTTCTGGGGCTTACGCACCTGTTCTTCTATATTTTCCAAGACTTGAATATTTTCCTCAGTTTTCATTATTAATACCTCCGTCAAACATATCAATTTGTATAATCTCTATATCGCCTTTCTGCGGTTTATTTGCTTTCTGCATTTCATGCAGTATCCTATAAACCTGTTTTTCTGAATAACCGGTCTTTGCGGCCAGTTTCTTTACATTAGAACCATTGTAATTTTTACGGATATAGTCTTTGGCAAGCTGATTTACGCTGGACTTTGGGATATAAATTGCCATAGAAGGCATCTCTTCGATTAGTTTAACCGCGATGTCTATCCCGCAGTATTCAGCCACCATCTTCATATCCTTACCCGGTAAATCTTCGATTGTCAGATCTTGCAAAAACTCTTTCATTTACCCGCTCCTTGTTCAAAAACTCTCTTCCTGGCTTCAGACATTCTCCGCCTGGTCTCCTGCGAAAGAATTATCCCTTTCCTGGAATTACTCATCTTCCGCCTGGTCTCTTCGGTTTTACACACACCTTTATTCTTTTCGCTGATTTTAATCCTATGTTCTTCTGATAATCTGGAGCCTTTATGTGTTTTACTGATTTTTTGCCTGGCTTCTTCAGTATGGTGATTACCCTTGTTGGCAATACTGATTTTTTGCCTGGTTTCTTCTGCTGTAGCGTGTCCTGCTTTCAACTGAGACATTCTCTGACTATCCCAGTTATATAACTCCTGACTAATAGATATATAGAAATCAATATAACATCGCTTTCTTTCCTCTAAAACATCAACGCCGCAGTATTCTATAACTTCAACCTCGAACATTTCTTCTCCGAAATCATCGAAATCAGCCTGTAGATCCCTATTAGAGAAACTTCCTTCTCTCAGAGAATTAAAATAGCCGCTTCTCAACTTCCTCCAGTCAGATGCCTGTCCTATATAAATCTTACCTGTTACCAGGTTTCTTATTACAAAGATACCTGTTTTTCTATTGTCTTTTTCTTTTATTATTTCATCCTCTATCTCGAAATCCATTACCAGTTCCATCCTCCAGTCAGTCTTTGTTATTTTGTCCTTTCATGGCAGTAAAACAGTTAACCATTTTCCTGACATCTTTTCTCTCAAGGAATCTTATATCTTCGACCTTTACAATCCTCAAGAGCATAGTCCTTAAACCTTTCTCTCTTTCTTCGGCAGTCGTGGCAGTGGAAATATCTTTCCACATAGCCTTTAACATTCTTATCTGCCTGGGAGTCGCCATATCTTCCCGATCGGAAAGATCTTTATAATAATCCTTCGGGGTTTTCCATACTCCCGCAGAAATTGCCTGACGATTGAGTATATCTATATAACCTGACGCCTGATGATATGTTAAATCTTTTGAAGACTCCACATTAAAGTAACCATACAGGTTGTCCCTGTACCATTCATCCTTCCAGCCCAGGGCGCTCACAAGAGTATGTATTTTTTTTATCTGCCGATTGGTTACCTTTACCACATTGCCCATCATAATCACACCTTCTTTTTACCTGCATACTCCCTTAATTTCCTCATATCTTTCATCGCCTGCACGGTATTTACCACCCTGCAGTCGCATCTATACACAGTCTTTCCTTTTTCTATTGCTATAACTTTCCCGCATCCGAGACATCTGGGATTCATAAATCATTCCTCCTCATAATAAAACCTTTAATAGCCAGGCCGAAGCCTGGCCATTATTCCTATACAGTAATCAGTCTCTTTGCTTCCCTGATAATTTCAGGTGTCACTCGTTCTTCTTTGTTTACATACGCAATCCTTAATGATCTGACAATAAGCATACTTAATATCCTGGTATTGCCTTCACTTTCCGTAAAGAAAGTTTCGACAAGTTCTTCATGGTGGGGAACACAGGTTTTAACAATATCCCCTACATCGTCTTTTGTAATCAATTCAAGCTCGCAGGACACACTTGATCGTGATTTCAACTGCCCCAGTTCTCCCTTGCTTCCTTTTATATTATGGAGTAATCGGGGCATGCCGACAAAGAGGATGCCGACATGGGCATGATCGTAAATACGCCTTAAGAGATTAATAATTTCAGAGTCGAGATTTTCCGCTTCGTCTATTATTATCAATCTGCCGCTGCCCTGAAGCCTGCTTACAATCTCATCAACCATGTCGTCTGTGCTGCGGCGCCCGTCAAGACCAACCTGTAAATGTATTTTCCTTACAATAGTTCTTACCGACCATCCGGGATTTGTTTCAATTAAAATTACACTGGGGTTCAGTCTGGCGTACTCTTCCATTGCACGCGTTTTACCAAGGCCGGGATCGCCGATTGCAACCCCCATCGAACAATCGAGATGGCACATCTCGGCAGTTTCAAAAAGATGATCCGCTACGGAAGTTTTTATAAATCCTATTTCAACGGTCGCCCATTTGGCTTTTTCCTTTTCTCTTCGAAGGAAAGCCTTGACTTCTTCTTCAAATTTTGATATATTACCGTCGAAACAGTTTTTTAGCCACTGGCACAGTGCAGAAGCAGGTCTCCCCAGAGATCGCGCAACATGAGCCTGGCTAAAATCTTTTTCAGCCATACAATCTTCCAGTTCTTTCAGCAGAGCTTCATCCGACTTCTGTGTTAATCCCTTTTCCATTGTTTTCATAATAAATTACCTCCTCTAATTTTCAATCTCCATTTCACCTTCCATTAAATCAACAATCCCCTTACCAATCCCAACCGGCGGGTAAAAATCCTGGCCGCAGTTAAAACAATGCTCAAAAGTAAAATTTTCACCGCAGGCAAGTTCATTGCAGGCATCAAGCTTTTCCAGTCTTCTATTACACCTGGGGCATCTGCCGTTATTACTTACCTGATCCGGGAAAGGATGCAATGAATATTTATAAAAACCTCCGACTTCTTCTCTGCTCCTTATAAGTTTACCGTCCCTGACCAGTGTGCTTAAAGCGGTATAAACTTCATGCGAGCTTTTAGAGCCGACAAAATCAAACAAATTCATTTTTAACGGGTATTCAGAAGAAGTCTCCAGAACATGAACGGGTAATATCGCAGGCTGATTTAGATTTACATATTCCATCAGCTTCTCTTTAATCTTATCCTGTCTCTCTTTTATCAGCTTCTCTTTTTCAGATCTCTTTCTGCCTGCACTGGGAGCAACTTCCTTTTTGGGATTTTCAACCAGCACTTCTTCTTTACTATCATTAATTTGCAGTGAATATTCATAAGGATATCTTGGGCCGCGTCTTGCTCTTTTTAATTTACCTTCCGAAAGCAGGATTGATATAACACTTTGTATCCTGAATTTATTTCTTGCATTGAGAAAATTAAAAAGGTTTTCTCTCTCTTCATAAAGCGTCGAGTCTTTCGTAAGCGATGTAACGGGCAAATGGACAGGCTGGTTTAATCTTACATATTCCAGTAATCTTCCTTTGAGTTTATTCAAAGGGGTGTCATTCTGCTCTGTGCCGGAAACAGCAGTTTCTATATCTGCGGCAGATCCGGTTATAACTTCTTCTGCAAGAGAATCTAAAGGAGCTTTACATTCCCGATAAACCGGGACATTACAGGAATAATGAAACGAAGGAAGCTCTTCGGATTTTTCATCCGGCGCCTCTTCTTTCTCGTTACCGTCATCATCCAGTATGGCAATCTCTGCAATCTTTTCCTTTTTCCAATCCAACCTTATCTGCACTTTTTCAATATCGCAGACAGTTATGTAATTATCGCTCCATTCTATAATTGGCAATTTCATATCTCCTTTCAATAAAATGTGTAATTAACAGTGTTATATAACCAACCATTACACAGGGGTTGGTGTAGATTATTTTTGTAACTATAAGAAAATCCGTCCAGTTAAACATCATTTTCCTCCCTATCTGTGGCCACCAAGCCAGTACAGTAAAAACATTATCCATAGGATTATAGAAAGAATTATCGCGGGACATTCAAGTCCTGGTTTCTTTATTATAATTTTATTATTCTTTATCTCACTATGTTCCATAATTACATCTCCGATAAGTCTTTAATCATTCCAACCTTCCAATCTTGCACCTTCGCGGACGCACCAGTCAAAAAGCGTCATATCTCTATAAATCAGCTTTTCCTTTTCCAGCTGTTTAATCTGGTTCTTACGGGGTTTACACCCTGCGGCCTCTTCAAGCAGTATTCTTCCACGGCTATCATACCGGGAAACCTTACCTGGATTTTTCTGAGCTTCCTTTATCTTCTCCATCAACTCAGATTTTTTCACCATCTTCACCTCCTTCCAGTCTTTCGTTTATTAAATCTTCAAATGCCATTTAAACGGCATTTAAATATCGTTTGAATATTTCATTACCCCGCCTCCGGCGAGTCTTCAATTTCATCTACAATAAAATCCATAGCATCCGAAAAAGCTTCAGACACATCATTCATTCCGAGAAGAATTTCCGGCAGATCGCAGATAAGGGAAGAGAAACAATAGTCTTTAGAGGACATATATCCGTCTCTGTTTACAAAAATAGGCACTACCGGATCATCGGAACCGCCAAACCTGAAATTAACTTCAACCTCGGCTATGTCGTAGCAGTATTTACAGAACTTCTGTAGGGAATTTAATATATTTATGCATATATCATCTATTTTTGCCTGGCAGAATAACCAGTCTTTTAAAACCTCACTGCCTTTTGCGCCGTCTTTGAGTTCCGCTATTGCCATCGCTCTTTCGGCATTAAGCTTATCGAATTTCAGAAGAATAATCTGAAGATCGTCCGTCCGTGTCTTATTTATTGCGCATTCAAGAGAATTAATCTGGGAATTACGCTTCTGCGCCCGGAACTGAAAGAAATCTTTATTTGAAACACATTTCTGTATCCAGTATTCTTCACCGGGAGCTTCCCTGTTAAGCATCTCGCCCTTGCCAGTCAAGAGCCAGTTTAAATTAATATTGAAGTTTTTATTCAGTAAGGCAAGAGACTGTCCGCCGGGTATAGTTTTCTCCGATTCCACGTCCGAAATGTAACCGGTAGAGGTATTTAGATTTTCTGCCAGATCTTTCTGAGTAAATCCCATAGCTTTCCTGAATTCTTTTAATCGACTTCCGACCATTACCGTCAACCCTTTCTATTGATTTTCCGCTTCTCTCCTGGCTTTTTCTTCAGCCCTTTTCTTTAGATATCTCTCCCTGTCGCACCTGAAGGCAAATATAGGTATTTTTTCTTCGTCAACAATAGGTCCCGGTTTGTATATAAATTTCGATTTCGGCTTCTCCGCTTTTTCTTCCCTGAGTTGTTTTATCACCTTATCCATAGGAGTACGTACGACTTCTGTTATTTTCGGACCTTCTCCGGATGGGATATATCCTCTCTCTTCATTTTCAAGCTTTACAATCTCTTCCATATTTGAAAGTCTGTCCTGATAGGAAAGCTCTTTCCCTCTTATCTCGACATCCTTTGCAATCTTCAAGTCTCTCCGCCTCCTGGCTATTTCTTCTTTCAACTTGTTCCTCTCTATGTCATTATCAGGGCTAATAATGGCGGATACGCGTTCTTTAATTGTCGCTTTTCCGAGATAGCCGAAATCCAGAGCTCCGGGAGCAGGTTCTGCGTCGAATACATAAGCTTCCTGATACTTCTTTACATCCCGCCTCATGTAAACTTTCCTGCCCTTAAGGGGAGACATCCATTCACCCCAGTAGTGAAAACCGGTTTCAGAGTCTTTTATCCCGATACGCCCTATGCTTACTACGCCGGAACTTCTCATGCAGAACAGCTTTAACGATTCCAGAGACGTAACTCTTTTAACCTGACATTCTTTCTCCCAGAGTTCATCGGGGCACATACCTTTAAGGATTTTTCCGTCAACTTTCTTCCTGTTAAATCGTTCCACGATAAACCTGTCAAAGAGAGGGGCGAACTCATCCCACTTCAAAATAGCACCGTCTTTAATTTCCTGTTGAAGCTTTTCAGGGCGTTCTTTAATGTTTCCGCCGCGATATCCGGGAAGGTTCTTAGAAAGCCATTCTTTGATTTTCAAGAAGTCGCGTTCTATTGGCTTGGCCTGAGCGTTTTCAACTATACAGAAATGAACATTAATGCCCAGGTAAGATAAAACTGCGCGAGCCATACGTTTATTATCTTCAGTAATTTCAGGCTTAACAAAAGTAGTTTTTACTCTTCCCCCGGAAAAGGCATAACACCGATAATCCTTTCCGTTGTCTATCATTACATCAAGAGGGATGCCGAAATCTTTAGCGGCGGTATAAAAACTCATTAAAATATGATCCGAATTCGGAGCTTCCGGGTGAATAAGCCACCCGACCCATTTACCGCTCTTTAAGTCCCTGAAAGCTGTTACCCAGGGGAAGCATATTTTCTTTGTTTTGCCATTTTGAATTTCCACTCCCACATCTATCTGGGCGTGATCTGATACGTAGCACATACCCGGATAAACATCGCTATGATCCCTGTCTACGTAGTAACCGAATTTTTTATTCCATGCACTGTAACCATACCTGTATAGATAAATCGAAGATTTACTTACTTTGGATTTTAAGGCTTTATCGAATGTAGAAGGAGAAGGGAAATTATTCTTAATCAGATCGCCGTCAACTTTCCGCGCTTCCATAAATGCCTGTTCCCAGCATGTATTTACAGAACGTTTATCTTCGGTCAGAAACAGCCCCGCGTAAACCTTGAGCCATTCTTCTTTTACTTCCGTACGGCCTGCCCTTTTACCGTATCCGGGAATAAGAGACAGCTTACCTTTCTCTCTGACATCTTTCCTCCGTCTCATGACAGAGCCGTAGGAAATTTTATCACCGGGGTATTTTTCTTTATAAGCGGATATGTATATATCAAGCTCGGTTCTGCTCATCCCTTCGGTCTCGGTAAGGATGCTATTCCATCTGTCATGGAACTCCCTCGCCCATGCCGGCTGCCTGGAATAAATCTCCAGTTCCGTCTCACCTATAGCCATATGTTCCTGCGGTTCCGGTTTATCGATAGAGAGTTTTTCCTTCCAGTATTTTTTCTGTGCCGGTTCCGGGAGGGAAGAGAGGAGAATTCTGTATTGAATACCGCCGTTACCATGGACTTTTTTGGTAGTGTATTTGCCTTTTTTTATATTTTTTCTAACTACCCTGGCAGTAATTCCTAACAGGATCCCACCTTCTTGTACTGATATCCAAACTTCTTTTTTACGCAAATCGTTATTACTATTAGATTTTTCCGAGGTAGGATCTCCTCTCTTTGGGATCCCACCTTGGATCCTACCTTCTAACTCAAAGGTAGGATCCGTTTGGTTATTTTTTAAAGAAGATGTTTTTTTCATAACTGCCCCTCAATCATTTCCTGAATAATTCGCGAAATTCTTTTGCTTTTTGTTGACCCAGCTATAACCTTACATACTGTTGTTTTATCCACATTAGCCTTTAAAGCAATATCTTTTTGTTTAATTCCCTTTTTGAGTAGTTGAATTTTGAGGTCTATTGGGTCTATTGTCTTTTTACTCATAATATGTTATCCTTTAACCAAGAAGTTGACTTTTTTATTATAATATCGTAATAACGAGAAAATGTCAAGTCTTTTTTCGTAATAACGAGGAGGTGTGAAATGATAGGGAATCGCCTAAAGGAATTTAGAAAGGCTAAAAACCTAAAACAACAGCCATTAGCTAAACAATTAGAAACTTCCTCTGGTTATATTAGCGAAATAGAATCTGGCAAAACTACACCTGGTGCAAATTTTTTAATCTCGTTAAAACGAGAATTTAATGTAAACATTAACTGGCTTCTAACTGGAGAAGGCGAAATGCTTCTGAAAGAAAAAGACAAATTGCCTCCATCTGAAGACCTCAACTTGGTACCAGAAATAAAAGATCTACTGGAAGATTTAAAGAATGCCACCAATAAGGCAATAAACCTCAACAAACTTATTTACACCCCTCCGCCACAGACAGCCCTTACTGTCCGAGAGGAAAAGGTATCTTACGACGCGCCGGAGGAGAAAATACCTATATTTGCCTTCAGGTGCGACAGGGAGAGATATTTAAAGAAAAGGGCTCAGGAAAAAGAGAGGGCAGAGAGAGAAAAGAGAGAGAAAGCCGAAGAGGTAAAAAGCCATCTCCTGGATGTAACCAGACAGACGGCAGACGACTACGAAACAATCAACTATCCCATGATAGAAGGACAGGCGGCCTGCGGCGCACCCGGTGCCCTGGCTGAAGACCAGATAATCGACTGGATTCCCATGTCTGCAAAGTTCGATATGAAGGCGGATTTCGTCATACAGACAAAAGGGGAATCGATGGTCGAATACGGCATAACTCCCGGTATGTTATGCTTTATTCGCAAGCAGCCACAGGTAGAATGCGGGAATATCGTATTACTGGCGGTGCAGGAAGCAGAGGCGATACAGCCGGTAATAAAGAAAGCGAAAGCCCTTTCCGATAAGATAGTATTCCAGAATGGCAGAGGGGAGATTATGGAACTGAATGAGAATGTAAGCGTCATAGGAACCGTAACCTTCTGGATGCCCGATATTCG
>CAYSLJ010000028.1:0-30610 GCA_964431735.1 uncultured Synergistia bacterium
TCTCCCTCTAAGCCTTCAGCTATAGAGGGAGTATTCTGCGGTCTTTAGGATAAAAAATCACCTCTTAATTAAAAATATTACATGTACCACTATAACGCTATGGTAGATTTAAAATATATTATAAGTATAGTTAATAATAAAAGTACTGCAAGATTTAATTTTAAAGAAAGGGGAGGTGGTAAATCTGAGAATTTCTTTTCAATAAATTATGAAGGAATCAAGTTGAAATTAAAGTAGACGTAAAATCTCCTGTTTATGTTTCATCCAATTGATTATATATTCTTCCTGTATTTTCATTTCAGGAGCCTTTCTTCCATTTGACTTTGGGCATTCCTTCCATAGATCTCTCAACCGGCTAATTGCCGCCTCTCCCGGATAACCATGTTCAGCAAGCCAGCACCCCACAATTACACCGGTTCTCCCGACACCACCCCAGCAATGAAGATAAACAATCGCACCAGTTTCAATATATTTTTTTATGCTATCCAATATCTCTATAGTTTGATTTTCTGAAGAAGGAACCGAGAAATCTGGAATCGGGAAATTAAGATGCCTGATATTTAAAGAAGCATATGGCTTTAAAAGATAATCATAAGGTTTGAGCTTATCATTTTTCGTAGTTAAATCTATAAAGGTTCGAACTCCGGCAGTAATCAGAGCTTTTATTTTATAAATAGAACTTTCTTCATCTAAATCTCTCGGATATTCTCCCGCTAAAAATTTATCTGAAATAATGTAATAGCTATTTTTTATAGGCTTTAGACTCATTTTTATCGCTCCTGGATGTTATTATATTATGTGCTCACTAATTTTTTTATATAGATAAAGTAATTTTATTAATATTCGGCTTCATCACTTAATTCACTGAGTATGTCATAAACTCCTTTTGTTAACTCACCAATAGTTTTATTATATTGACATCAATAGTGTATGCCGTAATTGCTCCGATGATATATGCAATCAAATCCAGTGGATCAAAAACAGCTCCTATAATTAACTCTGCAAATATGTTTCCTCCAAGTCCTAAAGTACTTATAAGATTTAAATACTGTAAGAATTCCGTAGTAAAAGCCAGAAGAAGGATGAAAATTGTTAATTTTACAGAGTGAAAATTATAAAAGCTTTTAATGAAAAAATATATTAATAAAATAATAACTATATCTCCTACAAATCCTCTAATAAACTGATTTTTCGCAAATAATTTAACTATTAATACGCAGGATATAAAACATATAACTGTTATAGCAACATAAATTAAACGTCTTTTCAAGACTTTTCCCCTTTTCGTGTTCTCCTGCAGTTATCATAGCTGCTACTGCAGCATGTTCTGCACATAGGCCTATATTACAAGTATTATCCCTGCATTTTTAAATAATTTTCTGTAGAATCTTTCTAGAGACAATTTAAAAAATTTCTTACATCCATCGGCCTTTTGAAATAATGACGTAAATCCTTCAAAACCAGATTACCTTTCCTCATTTTATGGAGAAAATTTCCCAATTTTTTCAGCTTTCTTTTTTCAATATATTCAGCATAAAGCTTTCCCTGAATTCCGGCAGGTAAAATATCGTAAGAATATTTTATCTTTAATTCGGTTAATATCTGCTCATTATATTTCAAAATCAGGTTAAAAAGTTCCATAAGATCCTTCTCTCCTGTAGAAAGCAGTTTTTTAAATAAAGTTCATACCATGGCTTTTTATAATTCTCCCTGAGATATATTTCACCTGACATAGTTCCATTAATTACCATTTCTTTCTGAAAAAGCAGAGGAATACCTGGTTCAAAAAATCCGTGTACAAGTATGACTTCAGGTAGTTCAATAAAATTCACAAAATTATCCATAAAAGCAATTGCATCCGGATAATCTTTTTCCCCTATCTGACTGCGGGTAATTTGCTGCGATAGAGCTGCCTTTGTTTTCCCATGAAACGATCTTATATGTTTTCTTTCATGATTTCCTTTAATTACTCTTGCTCCGGTTTTATGTCTAAAAAAATTCAGAATCTCAGGTGAAGCAGGACCTCTATCGACTATATCGCCAAGAGCTATTATTTTATCTTCTTTTGTGAGACCTGAAACCTCTAAAAGTGCCTGAAATTCTTTATAACATCCGTGAATATCACCAATTACAAGTTGTTTTTTCATTTTCTCTTATTTAATTAATTTTCTCATGTTAAGATATCCGATTTTATTAGTTTAATTCTACCGAAAATATATCCGATTAAATATTAATAATATAACGATAAATAGCTATTATAACTCTGTACCTTCAGAAAGGATTTTCAGATATTCAAAATATTTAAATTGATTTTTTCTTTTTCTATCAAGCTGTTCTTCTTTAAGTATGCCTGCAGCTTTTAAATTTTTTATAATAGCAGAAGCAGTTGTATGGGAAACATTATATTTTTCCTGTATATTTTCTATAGAAACAAAAGGAGTAGAAAACAAATCTTCAAAAAGTAACAGGGCAGTAGCAGACACTTTCTTTCCTTTTATCAACAGTTTTCTGTGCCTCTCTCGTAAATCTATTATGTCTTTTGCTGTTTTTAATGCAGAAGTAGAAGTTTCTATAATACCTTTAAGAAAAAAAGTGATCCATTGTTCAAAATCTCCCCGGCTGCTGACAAGGTATAATCTATCATAATATTCCTGCCGGTACTTTTTGAAATAGTAACTGAGATAAAGCAGAGGTTCATCTATAATGTTTCTCCATAGAAGATACAGTGTTATCAGCAGCCTTCCTATTCTTCCGTTTCCATCCAGGAAGGGGTGAATAGCTTCAAACTGATAATGAATTAAAGCACACTTTATCAATGGGTGATGTGTATTTTCTTCATTCACGTATTTTTCAAAATCAAATAAGAGCTCTTTAAGATGATCGGGAGGAGGCGGAACATACCCCGGAGCACCTCCAATTATAACGGGAGCGGTTCTGAATTCTCCCGGATTTTTATTTTCCCCCTCTGCTCCTTCCAGTAGAATCTTATGCATCTCTCTTATCAATCTCAAGCACATTGGTAATTCATTTAATCTTTTTTTTCCATATTTCAAAGCTTCCATATAATTAAAAACAGGAATAACTTCTTTATTTCCGGCAGAAATTCTATTAAATATGAAAACATCTTCCATAGTTGCTCTTGTGCCTTCAATTTGTGAACTTAAAAGAGCTTCCTTCTGTATATATGCTCCAATAAAATTTTCATAATCAGGTAAAGCATAGCCCAGACTATCCAGTCTGAGCAGAGAATTATTTGCCTTTTCCAGTAACTCCATCATTTCTTTTTCTATTTTCACGGGAGGTTTTGGAGGTAATGGATTGGGAACAAAAGCATTATGACCTGTCAGCAGCTTAACATATCTCCCACTGTTCATTGACTTTCCCTCCTTAATGCAACTTAACTTTAATTATACATTAAAAATATAAATTAATGCAAGTTAACTTGCATTAATTTTAGTTATTTAGAGGTGATCCAGGGTTCATAGTTTTTGTGCAGTTTTTGAAAAAGTATATGTAACCTCTATAATTTCAATATCCCATGGCCCTCATATTTTCATCCACTTCTTCAGTACAGTGCAGGTATCCAGAACGGCTCTGATCATTATTTATTCTTCCTCACTTCTTTAATTGTTTCCCTTATATCATTCTGAATATCTTCTTCTGTTATATTAGAATTACTCTGAGCTTTATCCAGTAAATTAAGAAAGCCTTTTTTCTTTAATTCCTGTTCTTCCAGAAATGATACAGGAACAATAGCAACTAGAGGCTTACCATTTCGTTCAATAATATAACTGTCACTTCTTATACTTACTTCATTCATAATTTGCCCCAGGTTTTGCCTTGCTTTCATAGCACTTATTGTTTTAAGCATCTTAATTACCCTCCCAATATAATCATATTAATTATATCAATCAATATAATTATATCATATTTCAAAGATAAAAAAAATATTTTTCTGAATTACTGAACGAAACAGAGATGTGGAAATAAATTACCCATTCATATCTGGTATTTCGGGGGAAGTAGGACAAATGTTACGTAGTAATCAAAGTAACTTTAGTGATCGAATAGATAGGTCTCTAATTATAATCTATCTTTCCTGAATTATAGGGTGAAAAATGCTATTTCACTAATAAAGATACTTGACCATCCTATAGTAGTTTTATATACTTGTTAATAAATTGTTCATAACTTTATAAATTGAGAAAGGATTATATTCATGCAAAAATATAAATATGCTCTTGATTTAGAAGAGAATATTTATTCCTTAAATTCGGATTTTGATACTTATAAGCTTAGTATTGATGAAATAAAAAAATTATATTCTGAGCCTATATCAGATAAAGATAGTAAATATATCGATAGAAAAATTGTCTACGACCATACGTATATTTATCTAACACCAGGAGAGTTTATTGAACAGTATAAATTACATAATAATCAAACGATAGAGCTTTATGAAGATATAGGAAAAATTAAGATTAAAGATATTACTTCAGAAAATATTAAAGATATTTCTTTTATACTCCACCGTATATTGAAAATAAAATCACAAGAAGAAGCAGATGTTCATGGTTATGAAATGCCAATTAGTAATTCCTGGCAATACATTCCTTTCAACCAGAAAATGAATTTTAATATTGGAAATGTTTTGAATAGACAAAATAAATCTATGGATACAGAAAAAAAATTAAATAATTATATGTCTATTAATATCCAAGATACACTTTCTTTATCCGATGCGGCTACAAATATTTTAAATCAAAATCTGGGAAAGAGTAAGACTGTAAACAATTTAAATGAGAAAGAAGATAATTTTTTGGTAGATACTGTAGATCTCCAATCTGCTGATAATTTTAAAAACCTCTATACTCATTCAAAGCAAATTTGTCAAAATAATACAGTAGAAGAATCAAAACCACAGCCTGAAGTTATTGATTTAAAAAAACTGGAATATAAAACTTTCAAATATGATGATGTAAAAGACATATTGGTGCCCAAAGATATGAGAGAGGGAAATAAAAATATATCATACAAGTTTAGCAGACAGATTGTTAATTATTTTAACACTATTGAAAAACCTGACAAGAATAAAGAGGTTCCACCAAATCCGTTGCCAGAATTGGCTACAAAACAAATTACCGGTAATATTTTAGGTTCCAATAGTAATATTGACTGCTTAATTCAAGACAATCATCCAGAAAAAATACTGGGAAATGGTGTGGGGATTATCGGAGAACATACAATTTCTAAAGGAAATAATCTCCTTACTTCTTATCATGAAAATTGTGTAAGTGAAGATAAGACTACAGATAAAGATAGGAATATAGTTTATAACTTTAATGCTAAAAAGGATGGAACTGAAATAACTTTTAACCGAACAAACTTTTCAGTAGATAAAGACAGTGGTGTTAAAGCCGGTGCATCAGTTGTAGGAGAAAAATTTAAAGAAGGTAATACGGGCGGGATTATGAAAAATGGATATATATTCACTAAAGATAAGGACGGAAATATAATTCAAGTAGAAAGTAAAGATAAAATTATTCAAAATAAGAATGACACAGTAACGGTAAAACTTAATAAAGATGAAATTTTTTCTTTTACTGCACCGGAGTCTTTGAAAGAGAAAAATATTTTTGCTTCAGCTATGGAATTTTATAATAATGAAGAAGTAACTCTTGATATTCGCTCAGTATCGGAACAACTTTCTAACACAGAGAGATGTGGAGAAATAAAGTATCTTCCTTTAACGGATCCAAAAACCCAATTAAGTAATTTAGACGACAAAGGTAATCCAAAACAAGTTTCAGGAGTTTTCCAGAATCCGAATTATGAAATTACCGGACATATTACAGCAGGGAATAAAGATAATGTCGATTCAAGCAGTATTATAATGATTCCACCCTTTAAACCGGAATTAGATAAAAAAGCCTCACAAACCTTATTTTCAGTAAAACAATTAAAACCTCCTGATACTGAATCTGTAGAAGCAGTAGCAGATAAAGATGGAATAAAAAACAAAGGTTGTTTTTCACAAAATTTTCATTATAAATTAAAAATAGATAATTATAACTCAGATAAACAATATGCAGTAATTCTGATTCCCGGAGGAGGAGAGATTGGATATCAAACTCAGGATGGATTTATAAAAGTTTCTCACCCTAGTAAAACCAATAATAACCCTAATCAAGCAATTATTATTCCCACAACACCTGTAAATAAAGAAACTGGGGAAATAGAATTCGATTATTTTATAGCCGGCGGTTCTTCTACCCCTGTTTATGCAAAAGTGATAGAGGCAGATACTCTGTCGGGAACTCAGTAAATTAGCTAATTCAACTTTATATCATTTAAAAATAGGAGGTTGAAAATTATATTTTACAGAAAATCCATAATAATAAAAATTATAATAATATTGATGTTACTTTTTAATGCTTATCCGGCTTTTTCAAATTTAAAATATGGTTATATAGATAAGGCCGGAAAATATATTATAGAACCTAAATTTGATGAGGCATGGTATTTTACAGAAGGACTGGCAGCAGTAGAAGTAAATCATAAATATGGTTATATAGATAAGACCGGAAGGTTTATTATAAAACCTAAATTTGAAGCAGCAGAACCTTTTTCTGAGGAATTAGCCTGTGTAGGACTAGATGACAAATATGGTTATATAGATAAGACCGGAAAGTTTATACTACAACCTGAATTTAATGGTGCCCAGAGTTTTTCGGAAGGGCTGGCTGTTGCACAGAAAGGTGAGGAATATGGTTATATAGATAAAACAGGAAGGTTTGTTATACATCTTGAATTTGATGATGCCTGTCCTTTTTCACAGGGATTTGCTTATGTAGGAGGAGGATTTAACTGGGGATATATAGATAAAGCAGGAAAGGTTATTGTGCCACTACAACCTTATGTCAGTTTTAGAAGTAATGATACGGACGGTTATCTCTGGTTTTCAGAAGATTTAGCTTACATAGATATTGATAATAAATATGGTTATATAGATAAAACAGGTAATATTGTTATAGCTCTTCAGTTTGATCATGCTAATGATTTTTCAGAAGGATTGGCTGTAGTAAAATTAAACGGTAAATATGGAGCTATAGATAAAACAGGAAAATTTATTATAGAAGAAAAATTTGATGGAATGGGTAGTTTTTCAGAAGGCTTATCCTGTGTTCAGGTAGACGATAAATGGGGTTATATAGATAAAACAGGAAAGATGATTATAGAACCCAAATTTGATGAGGCATGGTGCTTTAGGGAAGGCTTAGCACGGATAATGGAATATGATGAATATGGTTATATAGATAAAACAGGAAAGAGTGTAATAGAACCTAAATTTGATGGTGCAGAAGATTTTTCTGAAGGTTTAGCTAAGGTATGTATAGAGCAAAAATATGGTTATATAAATAAAACAGGAAGAATTTTAATAGAACCTAAATTTGATGGTGCAGAAGATTTTTCTGAAGGTTGGGCTAAAATAACATTGGAGGGTAAAGTTGGTTATATAGATAAGACAGGAAAGGTTATAATAGAACCCAAGTTTCACTGGATATCGGTTTTTTCGGAAGGCCTGGCCTGTGTATCTATCATAACTCAATAATGTCAATACTTCTTTTAATAGAGAATATTTATCCTTTTGATGGATTCTACCCTACATGCGGAGTCAGGTTCGGCTATACTATAACTTTTATTGCAGGAGATATCCAGGGGACGCAGCAATCCGTTATAGCCGGCAGCCGCCCCGGAGCGAGCTTGTGACGCGGCCACAAACTTCGCGACCTGTCCCCAAAACCGATCATGAATGGCTCAGAAGTTTAAAATGGAGTTTGACTATACCAATTCCCGTGCAAAGACTGCCAAAGAAGAAGCTTTAAAAGCTCCTGGTAAATAATCAACCCTGTAAGTAGGCTGAAGATGGCTGGCAGAGGACGAAAGAGACCGGTGGAAATTCAGGAATTCCACATGAATACATAAAATACAATGATTCAATATTAACAATATTTATATTTGTATTATTTTTCTATAGGAATATACCTGTAAATAATCCATCAGTGAAGGAAATTTTAGTATAAGTGTTGAAGAAATCATTGTAAATAGGGAATTATAGGAAGGATTTAGATAATGAAGAAAGTATGGATAAACCCGGCATATAAAGACTTGGTACAGGTCGCTAAACCTGAAGTAAATAAGGAAGAGAAGCCGGTAATAAAAGAACAGGTAGCTACAAAGCCTGAGAAGAAGGAAGAGCAGAAAGATAATAGCACGGTGATAATAACAGAAAATGTATTAGAGAAACTAAAAGAGAGAGAAATTAGTACAGATAAGCTAATTGATTTAGTAAATAAAGAGTTTACAAAAGAAAGTCTCAGGGAGGAATTAAAGAAAAGAAATATTCCTGAAGAGCATATTATAAAAATCCTACGACGTTTCAAAGGTAAGAAAGAACAAAAGCCTTCTCCGCTGAAGCATAGTATAAATCAGAGTCTAGAACATAAACTATTTAAACATCTAATGGATAAAGAGATACTTATAGAAGCAAGACTTGCAAATGGAGAAACTTTTACTGGTATAATTAAGTGGTACACTGAATGGCTGATAAGTCTGGCGGTAGATGGTAAATTGAGAACTGTAATTATACCGAGGTTGATGATAGTTTATTATACACAGCTTCAGGAGAATAGTCTTTCGGAGAAAGAAATAAATCAATTACCTTTATCAAATGTAACAGGTGTAGAAGTGCATATATTGCAACAGTTCAAGGATAATAAAATTCCTCTTATATTTCATATGCAGGGTGGAATGGAGATAAAAGGCATTCTGGACTGGTATGAGAAGGTTGTATATCACATAAAAAGTCCAGATGGAAAGACAGAGCATACATTGCATAGGGGTAATATAGTGTATTTTGAGGAGGCAGTGTAATGGTAGAAGTAAATGATTTAAAACAAAGGACTTTTAGTATTGCCGGTTCTCTCAATCTCTTAAAGAAGTATAAACATAATAATAGGACAATAACAGTATCTCTCATAGATGGGAAGAAGTTTACAGGCCAGCTTCGCTGGTATGATGATTATGCCATTAAACTTATCTTGCCTGATGGAAGTATAACTATACCTATCCATAATATAATTCAGTATGAATGTGAGTATATTCTGTCAGAAGGAGAAGTTGAATATAAAGGAAAGGTTCTCAGGAGTCTAATGTTTTCAACTAACAGAGAGAATCAGCAGCTCTATGATTATAAGAATAATAAAAAACTCCTGTACTTCTACCTTAAAGATGGGACTGAAATCATAGGTAGATTACATTGGGTAATGGAGTATGTTTATGCTGTAAGACCAGATAATAGCAATAGGGATTTTATGATAACTAAGAGGCAGATCCTGTATTACAAGAAGATAGAAGTTAATTAAGGAATATTGAATTTTCATTATAGAAAGAAGGTTTTTAAATTATGGATTTAAAGAAAATTGTATGTATTATTTTCCTGTCAGTATTATTAGTAATTAATAATTCCTGTAAGATAAGTAAAACAGCAGAGGAATGGAATAAAGAGGGAGAAGATTTTTATAAAGGCGGAAAATCTTTTGAAGCATTGAAATGTTATGAAGAGGCATTAAAGATTGATCCAAAATTTACCAGGGCATGGGATAATAAAGCCCATCTTGTAGTAAGGTCCAATAGTGATTATCAGGAAGCCTTAAATTGTTATGAAAAAGTATTGGCATATGATCCTGAAAATATTGAAATATTGATTTCTAAAGGAGATATATTTATTTTCTTGAAAAAAATCGATGATGCAGCTGTATGTTACGATAAAGCTATGGCAATTAACCCTAAAAGAGCAGATGTATGGTCTGCAAAAGCATTGCCTTTAGTGCTTGCAAAAAATTATGCAGAAGCTTTAAAATGTTATGATAAAGCTTTGGAATTAGATCCAAATAGGGGTACCGGGATCATTTCGTCGATTTGTGGCGTTAAGGTGATCCCGACAGTCATAGCAAAGGTTTTTGCCACCTAAAAAATTAGATAAAAGTTGTAAACCCCTTTGTTTACAAGGATTTTAAAAATCCACCATTACAGATAAAAGTAAAATTTTAAACCATTTTTATAATGTTACACAAGGTATTTATGTAACATTATAAAAAATTGCTAAATTCCTTGCTATATAAGGATTAATCTATTTTTTATGGTGCTAAAAATTTATAAAAATAAAAATTTATTATACATAATGGATATATAAATCTATTATGTATCTTTTCAAGTCATACATAATTTTAACCGGGCTTGTTAACTTCAGATAGTGAAAAAGTCTCAGAACCCTTATGAATAAAGGATTAAAAGTCGAAAAATCATTACAGAATATACTGTTTTGTGATTTCATGCGGGTTTCCGCATTTATCACCTGTACAGAAAACCGCTATATCATTAGCGTTGAGAGCTTAACGCCAAAATTCGTCGTTTTGTTCCCGGCACCCCTTAGATGGGCTTATTATATATTTAAAATTCCTGTAAAGGTTGAACCAGTACAAATGATACTTACCCCGGAAGAAGTAATTCTGGAATATGTAAAAACTCATGGGTATATAAAAAGAGCTGAATGTCAGAAATTATTAAATGTTAATGAAATACAGTCCAGATATATTCTTCAAAAGATGAAAAATAAAGGACTTTTAAAACTTGAAGGTATAAGAAAAGGAGCCAGATATATTCTATCATGATGTTATGGACAATTTATGGACAATTTATGGACAATTTATGGACAATTTTAGGATTATATAATATATGGGTACGAAAACGATTAATGCAAAAAACAGCCATAAGGAATTTTCACTATCAAAATATGTGTCACATAAATACCTAATTGACTTTTGTTACATCATAAAATATAAATATAAGACTTTTTTACCTTGTGGCTGTTTTCAACACAGAATCGTTTCCGTACCCCATGATCAGTCAAGTCATTTATTGAGACGTATGGTAAAAGAAAAAAACTCAAGCTAATAGGGAATAGAAAAAGTGCTTTTTATGAACGTCTTTAGATAATTCATACTTTATGCGCAATGCGCATTTTTTATACGCATTGCGTATAAAGTTATACGCATGCTTATATTTATGCAAATAATTAGAAAAATTTCTTTAATACCCCAGCCTCTCCAGATTGGCATCCACCTCATCAGAAAAGTGTAAATAAATAGCCGTAGTAGTGATATTACTGTGTCCGGCAATCTTCTGCACCTGTGGCAGCGGTATTCCCCTGTTAACCAGCCTGGTCAGGAAAGAATGTCTCAGTGCATGAAAAGAAATTGCTATTCCCGCTCTCTTTGAAGATCTGGCAATGGTTGTCCTGGTATATTCATAACTGATAGTAAATCCTCTGAATTTTTTTATCTCATATGACATATCCTTTGGGAGATAGGTTGTCCGGAATTTTCTTCCTTTACCGGTAATTTTGATTATTATATGGTCATCTATCTTTATATTCTTATTAGTAAGTTTCAGAACTTCATGAAGTCTTAATCCAGAATAGAAAGCTATCCTCATAGCCAGATTTAATTCCTTCCCTTTAGGAGTATCCGGCAATTTCTGAAGTATCTCCGTAAAATCATCTTCCGATATAAGTTTTCTCTGGATATACTTAAGGTTTCTGCTGTCACCTCTTTTCTGCCATTTCGGGATATCAATATAAGCAATTCCATGTTCTCTTAATTTTTTTGCCACAGATTTAGCCTGAACATATCTGCTCTTAGATCTTACAGGTAAATTTCCCTCAATTAATGCCCTGGCTATTTTAATATATTCAAACTTTGTTTTATCTGAAAGAGAATAGCCCATTATTGCTTCGAATCTCTTCAATTTACCCTCCAGTCCATTATCTATATTCTCCTTTATTTTAGCCATTTTCACCACCACCTCATTTATATTATATCACTAATTATAAGTTAGTGATACATATAGGAGAAAAAAAATAATATAAATTTTGTTACCTAGAGTTCAGTTAAACTCATAGGAATAAGTTTAACTGGCTTCCTAATATCTACTAAATTTACACTTTATACTCAGGATATTCTTTATTTAAAGTTCTTTTTCAATCCAGGGCCACATTTGATCCCGAAGATATTTGAGATCATGGTTAAGAAAAATATCTTTCAATTCTTTCCTTTTATTATTGCATTCACTTTCAAATTGTTCCCTCGTAATTGCGAGGAGATATTTAAATTTCGGTTCGCTTCTCTCTTTAAACTCTTTTTCTATAACATCCATCCATAAATAAGCTCTGTTATCTGCAGTTTTAATAAATAACTGAGCATCTGCCCATGCGTGATCAATATTTTCTGCTATGAATACACGACGGTACCACTCTTTTGACCATTGATTTGTAAAATACGTTTTGTATGAGTTATAAGCAACTCCTCTTACCCATAGGGATTCATCCTTTTCATATATCTCATGTAATTTATCAGAAACTTTTTCATCTTCACACCAGCCTAATACTCTTGCTCCAATAGCTCTTTCTCTAGCTTTTTTCGAAATAATTTTTTTCATAGACCATTCTAAAACCCAACTATGATCTCCGTAATGTGAAGCAATAGTAAGTTCATATAAACGACGGTCATCCGATGCGGAATTAAACAAATTTTTTCTAAAATCTAAAAGTTTCTTATCTGCATCAGGTTTAAATATTCGTATAAAATGAAGGGGAAGTCCGTCTTTTACAAGTTCGAATTTCATAATTCCATCCATTTTTTCAAAAAGTTTTATTCCTCTTTCAAGATCATATTTAATAAGAGTCAACATTAATACATAATAAAAACTTGCACATACTTCGAGTTCTCTGTAAGGGCCTGACTTCTGATTGATTACTCTATCTGCAAGTTCCTGAAGACAGGATAAATTATGTTTTGCCAGACCTTCTAATGACTCAGGTTGAACGAAATCATGATAAAGCTGATTATCATCTGTTAAAAAATTTTCCCATTCTTTATTCCATATATAAAGAGGTTGATTAGGATCAAAATCATCTTGAAAACGAAAAAAATTATCAAAATCTTCCTGTTGAGTATTTTGCCACTGATCCATTTCATCCATACGATGGATTTTAGTTCCGAAAGGTGTATCATCCAGAGAAAAACCGCCAAAATGTTCACCATCAAGAGAAGATTGAGTAGTAATGGTTTTATAATTGGAAATTGTTTTTAAATTTCCTGAAACCACTCTGTTAATTGTTTTTAATAAATCCTCTCCGAATTCCTGTAATTCCGAGATACTCTCCCTTTCGCCCAGCCATATACCAAGGAAATCCCATCTTATCCTGTGTTTTAATTCAGAATAAGCTATATCTTTAAATAAATGTTTGCACTGATGTATTAATTCCAGAACTAAATAATTAAACGAATCACGAATAACTTTTTTCCATTTCCATCCCTGATCCCAAAAATATTTTGCCGCCCCTTCACTATTCTTTATTTTTAATAATATTTTTATAGAAGTTGCTATTATATTTTTATTTTCTCTTTTAATATATTTTAAAATATCCTTTGTTGGTAAGCTACCATAATACTTTGTCACCTGATTACTGAGAGCAAAAAGAAATCTATATTCCAGTTCTGGTTCTTCTGTATTCTTTAGAGCTTCTGTTAAATCCGATACAAACTTCTCTGATGAAATCTGTTTCAAAGCAACTTCAAAGCTATGATATTTAATTTTATCTTCAGGTAAATCTTTAATTAATTTTATAACCTCTTCAGGTGTTGAATGAATCATTTCCACAGGATAAAGAAAAAGATGATAAAGTTTGGGTGCATCCTTATTATCCTGTTTTAATCTTTCTCTCAACTCTCTTATTGCTTTTATTTCATCTGTTTGTAAGACAGGAGCGTTTATTTCCAGGTAATATATAAAATTTAACTGTTTATTGTCTCTATGAGACAAACTTCTCACCTGACTTCTTAGAATATCTGATGCAGTTTCCGGCAGACATGCCAGTAGGAATGGCCAAATATCCTCATAAAAATGATCTTCTCCTGACATCCATGTTCTCTGTCTCAATAAACCTTTTTTTGTATCAAAATCCGGTGTTAAACTTTTTTTTACATATTTAGCAACATTTTCAAGATTAATACTGGAAGGCTTTGAGAAATCAGGGTCATAAATATAATCTCCAGGTTTACCTAACGTATTTAAAAAATGCTCACCATCAGGAAAATCAGAGGTACGATAGTTTAAATAACGTTTAATAATACGTTCGTCTCTTGCATCAGGTGATAATTCATCCCATGTATAATCCAAAATTGAATCCAGAGATTTATCCTGAACAATTTTTACTGATTTACAAATTTTTAAAAGCTTTAAAGGTAACGTATTTACAGGAGATTGAATATTATTAAAATCAATATAACCTGCTAAACCTTCTACGGCTTCTTCACCATAGACTCCCTGTAAAAGCCATTCTAACCTTTTAGTTTCTTCTGATCTCATAAACTTTCCAGCAATATAAAATTTTAAAAGTCCATCAATACATTTTTCTAATGGACGTAGTGAAAGTAAAGAAAGAGAAACAAGAGAAAGTCTGACTAAACCTGAATTATCTACAGATGTAAGGCTATATTCCTTAATATAAGCCCCAAGATCTAATTTTTCTGGCGTTTGTGAAAATTTAAGGGGATATATGGAATTTAGGCAAAAAGATAACCAGCGGTTTAAATACTTTATATAAAGGTCAAGTAAAGCATCTTTTGCCGAAGGTAAAGAATCAGCAAATATTCTTAAAAGTACATTCTGTAAACTCCTTTTTTCAACCTCCCAAAAACTCCATATATATTCTGCCAGTCTAAAATATACTTCAGGTATTTCTTGAAAATACAATGGTAATGACCTATATCCGTCAGGGCCAAAATCTTTATAACGAATCCATTCCTGAAGTAAAATCAATTTTACTTCCTCTGGAACATCAGGATTAGTAGTAGAAAAAGCAACAGATTTTGCCAGCATATTAACTAAATCTAAATTTAGTTCCTGTTCTAAAAACTCATGAACTTTATCTTTCAATTTCTCTAATTTATTTACACTTATTTTATTACATTCAGAAATTGCGTATTCAAGTAAACGTCTACTATTTGTGTCTATAAAACTATCTTTATTAATTTTAATCAACCCCTGTTTTCATAAACTTTATAGTAATAACCTCAAAAATTAAATTTTTTCAAAAATTTATCTTTTAAGTTGGAAAAAATATTAGGAACAGAATTTATTTCATTTTTTTCTCTGATCTCAGGACATAAAGGTAAAGTATCACAATTTACCGGTTTTTTTTTATTATCTTTTATTTTTTTTAAAAATGAATTAAATTCCTTTGGTATTTTTGATAACTCTATATTCTCTAAAGAATAATTTTCTATATCTGAAAAATTTAATTTATTTATTGAAAGTAATTTGTTGAATTCCTCATCACTATAATTACTAATTAAAACCTTCTTTAACTTGTAACCAATTAAATCTTCCAAGTCGTCTAAGTCTTCCAAACACTCTTCTGTTCTACAGATTAATAGAAGATGAATAGAAGATTCCCATAACCCTTCATAAAAATTTGTAAGAAAATTAGTTATAGATTTATCAATTTTATTAATTCCATCGATAACAATAAAAAATATAGATTGATTTATTTGCTTCCAGTATTTGATTGCCTGTTCAAAATCAATATCAGTTTGAAAAAAATTTGTAATTTCTTTTGATTTTTTTATAACACTTTCTACAGTAGAATTATATATAATTTCCCCAGCACGTATAAAAAAAATGGGACGAGAATAATCAAGAGAAGATAACCAATGAGCAACAGCACAACTTTTACCCATTCCTTTTTCACCAAATACAACTAATGGCCTTTTATCTTTTTTGTTTTTATTCCATGCTTCATACCATTTCTGAAAGCTATTTTCTTTATCTCGGGGAATACAGGAATTAATACTATCAATCTCAAGACCTAAAAATTTGGCATCGTCTAAAAGCTTTTTCTTAAAATCTGAGTTGTGAAATTTTGCAATAGTTTCAAGTAAATTTATATAATGGTTATATGAATTATCTATTTTAAAGCTCTCCTTGTGTCTATTTCCAAGATGAGTAATCTCTAAAGAAATCGGTTTCTCCAATAAAAGTTCATACTTCGCATATGTTAAACCCTCTATTACACGGTCTGAATCCAAGCGGAAATCTTGATTTATTTCAGACCACTTTCTTGGCCAAATACGTATTTGTATTGTATTAATTTTAAAGTCATAAATTATTGCTCCAATACTATAACTATGTCCAACTATATGATGTTGATCACTATGAACTGCTCCCGCTATAATTTGTATAAGCTCTTTCCCGGTTCCACATCGAGTTGTTTCCGAAGATGCTTCATGAGTATGACCGCATAAATGTATATTACAACGATTTTTAATCAAATTAGAAACTTTATCACCATCATGCAGCCAATCAAAAGGATGATGGCTGAGAACTATTGAAATTTCATTTCTATCATCGTTCAATTCTAATAAACTTGTAATTATTTGCTCATTACCTAAATATAGATGATTTTTATCATTATCCTCTGCGTTGGAAAGAAGTGCAGTATTTAAACCAATTAAATTTATATTTATATCATACTCATTTAAAGATTTTCTGTGAAACCAATATAGCCTATAATCATTAACTAACTTTTGTTTTAAACAATCAGGAGCAAAATTTTCAGCGAATTGTAAATAATTTTTCATTCTATCTATAAGCTTGTCTCTATCTAGCTTATTTTTAAGAGCATCATCTATAATTTCAGTTCCACTTCGTAAAGTATTAATAAGACGTTTAACATCTCTATTATTTTCATCTACATTACGTTGAACATCATGATTACCTGGAACTATAAAAATATCTTTAGGAGTAAGCTTAACTGAAGTAGCTAAACTATTTAGCCAGTTTTTTGCATCCTCATATTCACTGTTTTGTTTCACCCCTCCACTGAAGGCTATATCACCAGTAAGCAAAATTACTTCTGGCTTTGGTATATCATCAGATAATCTACGAATATCTCTTAAAATACTATCAATAACAAAACGTTGATTCCACTGATATTCAGTAGAACCGTGTCCAAAATGAATATCGGAAATATGAAGCCAGCTAAATATAGTTTGAAAGTTATCCAAAAAATATCCTCCTCTTATATGGGTAGCTTCTTTTGTTAACAGGAAATAATCCTAATCTATCTTTCCCTTATTTAAAGCCACACATTGAAACCATACAGAATCAGAAACCACTCATAAAATCCTTCAATCATCACTCTTCCCATCAAATAAAGCCTTATCCAGAACTTCCTTAATATTCTTCACCGGCGTTATCCTTACCTTATCCAGAATATAATCCGGTAAATTCTGTGTTTCCCTGACATTATCCTCAGGGATTAAAACTTCCTCTATTCCGGCATCACAGGCAGCACGGATCTTCTGCTTTATACCTCCCACAGGTAAAACCTTACCTTTAATAGTAATCTCTCCCGTCATAGCCAGCTTATGCCTTACAGGAACCCCCTTCAATGCAGAAACAATACCGGTTAAAATAGTTATACCTGCCGATGGCCCTTCTTTGGGAACACCCATAAAAGTTGCAAGAACTGCCACATCATAATTTTCTCTCCATTCGGCATTTATACCCAGGTCATCATGATGAGCTTTAATATACTGTGCTGCCGCCTCAATACTCTCCCTCATAACCCTTTGAATTGAGCCAAGAGGGACAATGCGCCCTCCTCCCTTTGTAGCCTGCATTTCAAAATGCAAAATACAGCCATGGTCACCTTCTACTGCAAGACCGACAACTTCTCCAACAGTAGGTTTATCAGGCAGACTGATCTTCTGAACCCTGTTTTCATCAGGAAGAATGGGGATTACTTGCTTACCGGAAGACTGAATTTTAGCACCAAGCTTAACCCTGTCATATTCTCCCGGAGCCATAAGGTGAAGTTGATGCCTTACTCTTTGACGTAACTCACATGAAATATTCAATATTTCTTCAAGTTCCACATCATTTATTTCTCCATGAGGATAAAGAAGTTTCAACAATCCGGCTAAAGTCTTCATTATAGCTCTCTGGTCACGGCCTGATATTCCCTGGGACGTATTTGAACATTCAATTATTTCAAACCTTTTACGAATAGCTGTAAGTAAATCAACACGGCGTAATTCGTGCATAATTTCACAGAAATAATCAGTTATAAATCCGTAATCTTTAGAATAACTCTCAGGACTGAGTTTAGGAATTTCCCATCCCGGCAGATAGGCATGAACCCTGTCAAGGAATGCAATAACCTGCATAAAATCAGGAAGAGGTTCAAAAAGGTGATAATATTTTTCATGAGGCAAATTTCCCTCAATATCGATATTTCCTACAAATACAAGACTTCCAAAGGCAAGTATTTCTTTTTTTCCACGGCTGAATTTTGCATCCTGCATATAACCCTGCATAATACTTACAAAAGCCTTTGGGTCAGTAAAATCTGTATTGGCAATTTCATCAAATACTACAGCATCTCTTGTACCTACTTCTCCTATTTTACCTGTATTAAGATTAATAAATAGCTGTGCCGGTGTTGCCTTACCTCCAGAGAGCACATGAGCATAATAGGATATATTGCGGTAAAGGTAGGTCTTACCTGTTTCTCTCGGTGCAAGTTCTACCATATTTACATTGGTCTCCACAATAGGTATACATCTGCACAGATAAAGCAATTTTTGTCTTCGACTCATGTTTTGTGGATTAAGCCCGCAGGAATTGATGAGTATATCCGTCCATTCTTCCGTTGTAAATTCTCTTCTTTTTTCTATATACTCATCCAGATTGATAAAACTGACCTGAAATGGAGTAAAACCTGTAATTTTAAAAGGCCTTATTTTTTTATTATGCACTTCACTCTCATCATAGGTAAGCTCAATAGTTCCCCACATACCGCCTGATAAAAGCATAGGATACTGACTGACAATATTTTCCGGAATATTGACAAAGTTTTCGTTAATAGCAGATATAGTTCCCCAGTATTTATCTTCTGTTTCTACCAGCCTTGCTTCCATATTGGCTATAACAGAGTGTCTTCTGTTTTCTCTGATATAATGCCTTATTTTTTCAGACTCTGCTCCATAGACAAAGGATTCTTTCAGGCGTCTTACAACTTTTTCCATATCCTCCTGGAAAGTTTCCTCAGAGCAGTAATTATCAATCAGATATTCAAGAACATACCGTGGGAATTCATCTACTCCTGTATTAATTGTATGAGCTTTATTTACAACTTTTCCCCGAAAGACTTCTTTAAGCTTTGTATTCATTTAAAGCCTCCATCGATATTAATCAAATTAAAATTACTATAATCACCTGTTCCAGGGCGTTAAACCCAGAATATTGCCAAGACTGGCAGGCACTCTCCTTATCACCTGTTCCGAGTTTAAACGAACTGTAAAACTGAAGAATCTACTTTTTCTAAAGCTTTTTTTCTTATCCAGATCCCAGTATTTAACTGTAATTGTAAGAATACGTTCAATTAAACCTTTTCTTCGTTCTTCAGAAGTTACACTGTCCATAACAGGTTTAAAACGATAAATTATATTCTCACCTTTTTCTGAAACATAGATTACCTGTTCCGGAAGGTTTCCCTTTACCTGTCCTATTCCGTAGCTGCCTTCAACATCTACTCTTATTTCTTCATCTTTTTCTTTCCTTTTATCTGTTAAAGCAATTCTTAAAGAAAATTCAATTTCTTCACCTTCTATCATTTCAGAAGAGCCTTTAATATCATCCAGATTAATAAGACCTTCTTCCTTATCTTTAACCCTGAGAACAATCATAGGTATAAGTAATTCCTGAACAGAAATTCCTCCATGTGTATAAGCAGGTGGTTTAAAATGAGCATTCGGCCGGGCAAAACTATAACCTGCTCCGGGGAAAATTATACTGACATATTGTTTTTTTACGTAATTTTTTTTGGATGTTTCAAAAGAAGGCATACGCAGATCCTCAACAGGGAATTCCACCACATTTTTTCTGATTTTTTCCGAAGCCCCGGCTTTACTTAAACTTTTCTTTAAATAAGCATTACGATAAGAACAATCCATATTATCATTGAGCCAGTCCTCTTCTATTTCCAGACAATCCATATCTACAGGGCCAAAGCCATGATCTGCAGTAATAAAAATTTTTGTTCTCACCTCAAGACTGCGCATAATATACATTACTTCTTTATCTATAATATCTTTTATATGCTGTTCATAAACAAAAGTAAGAGGCCGTGACGGAACCTGGCTTTTATCAGGTAATGTTTTCATATCAATTTTATGTAGCTCTTTATCACATAATTCAAAAATATAAACTTCCAGATTCCTTCCTTTATATCTCACTGTTTCACCTATACCATAAGTGATTGGAGTAACAGGCTCTACAGAAGCCTTATAATTAAATACACGCTTAAGACCTTCTGTAAGTAATATATCTTCTTTATTAGCAATATTAAATTTATCTGGAAAATTACCTGCACTTATAGCTTTACGGGTAATATGAGTTTCTGAAGGAAGGAGTGAAGAAGCAGGCATATCAACAATTTCTTCTGTGAAATCCTGAAGATGAGGACGGAGAAATTCAGCCCATATGTCATATCTCATACCATCAAAAATAAAAATAGCAGCTTTTTCTTTCTGTGGATCCCAGTGAGGTTTAAGACAATATTCCAGGAACTGACTGGTAAGGCATAATCCATCCTTTTTCTTAACCCATGATTTATAATTTCCGGCCACCATAACCTGGAAATACCTGTTCAATTCACTCAGTTTAAGACGAATTTCTTTTGAAATCTTCTGAATAGATAAACGTATATTATTAATGGCATTACTTATTCTGGAAGGTAAAAACGTTTCATCTCTTAAAAGCAAATTCCCGCTACAGGCAAGTCTTTCAAGAGCTGAGATATAATATTCTATTTTATTAATACCTCTATCAATCCAGATTTTACGGAATAAGTTAAAGTCAAGCTCTTCTTTTTTCTTATTTTTAAGAGTTTTTATTTCTGATTTAAGGATACTGTGTAAAACGACAATGTTATAGGCAAGCTGATAGGCCCTTTTAAGATCAATCCATTTCTGAGACGAATTCATTTCTACAATAAAATTCTTAGCATTGCCGCTTCTACGCAATGATTCAATAATTTTACTGTGTATCTCCATAGTTTTCTTCTGTTCAGTTATTAAAGGGTTAAGAGGAAGCAAATTTTCTACTGAAATTAATAATCCAATAGAACGTAACAGTATGGAATAACATTCCTTATCAATTAAACAGGCACATTCTTCTATATTATCTATCTTTAAATGTTTAAAAAGTATCACATTCAAAGCTTCTTTAGAAAGGCTATTTTCAAGATTATCTATGCTATTCTGAGCCTGTTTTTTATCGACAAAAACAAGCCTCTGTGTGGCTTCTTCAAGAAATTCCTTTTTTATATCTGATAGTGGTTGTAGAGATGGATCAATGTTTGCCAGAAGGAGATGCCACTGTTCTGTATGCTGTGCGAGTATAACAGAAAGGTAAAAAACACGAATAACCGCTTCCGTACCATAATCAGCAATAAAACAAAATGGTGCCGGAGCTTTCTTAAGTTCATCTATGATAATTTTTGTTATTTCCGGCGCAATACGATTAAGTTCTTCCATGACTTCATAACCTGCAATACCTATTTTCCAGTAATCTTCAGGATTTAATTTTTTAAAAGTAGAATCAGGTATGCCAAGGATGGAAAAAGATATAATTTTCTTCAGGTCATCATCGGTAAACCTTCCATAACTGACTGATTTAAGATTACTATGGGCTTTTATTATGTCAGGGAGATGTTTTATAATCAACCGGGCATATCGGAGCTCATTTACTTCTTTCGGCCAGTTAGGATCAGAAGTTTTTTCTATTAAATAATCACGAAGATTAAGCTCAATTCTGGATTCTTCTGTAGTATGAGAAAGAAAATCCGGATAGAGAAGGGGAGGTGCTTTGGTTTTTTCAATTTTCATAAGCTTTCTCGGAGCAGATCTGTCTATTAGAAGTAATTTTCTCTTTTCCTGATCTGAAAGATATTGTTCATAGAGTTCTCGAAAGACCAGATTGGTTGAAGCTATAATAACTGTAAAACCTTCTTTAGTTCCAAAATTATGGATAATGCCTTCTCCTCCTGATAAAAGACGGAAATGATCCTTTACAAGTACATATTTATGCTCCTTAACTCTTTCCAGTTTTGACAGAGCCCATTCTTTTAACATAATTAACCTCCTGTAATCCAGTAGTCAGGACTATTCCAGTTGAAGTACCGGAATTGTATCGCCACTTTCTATACTCTTAATCTCTTTTTCCAGATATTTTTGAAACTCTTTAACCAGCACAGGAATCTGTTCTTTTTCAACAGTTTTGAGACCGGGTTTAAAACCTGACAGTTTAACCTGTTTTATGACTATCTCTTTAAGATAACGGTTTATTATTTTCACTGCAGATGGATCAGCAAGAACAGATTTTATAAGATATTCTCTTATATCGGAAATATTCTCACACTCAAGAAGAGCTTTAATTACAGGTTCAGTCTTTCCCTGTTCCAGTCTGGTTCTAACAGAAGAACTGGTAAAAACTTCCATTTTATGATTTAATGTTTCATTAACTAACTCTACAGCCTGTTTCTCTCTTTCTTTAATTTCATCCATACAATTTATTACAGAATGAAACTGAAGGCCGCATTTATCAAAAGGTTCACGGTTTAACTGATCTTCCAGTATATTCCTTGATGATGAACACCTGAATAAAGACCGGCTCAATTGTTCTAACTGTTCTGAAAGTTTTTCTGACACAGAAGGTTGAAGAGCAGTTATATTTTCCAGTTCCTTAAAAGCTTTAAACTCATCACTATCCATTATTTTTCTTATATTTCCACAGGCTTTATCTGCCATATCTATAACTTTATCATGTATGGAAATATAAAGAACTTTATAATCACGAATAAGAACTTCCAGTGTATCTTTCTCTCCCGGTACAGCCGGGAAATTGCCGATAAGTTCTGTCTTTAATTTCACCTCAAAGTCAATATAACTTTTTAGATTTGAAAGTTTTTCTGAAAGTTTTTTCTGAATATTTTTCACTTCTTTAAGTTCATCCATATCAGGGAGGGCATAATTACAATAGGCCTTAAGAGTCCGGAGTTTCATATCGGAATTAATAAATCTCTTTATATCTCTGTAATTTTTCAATCTGCATGTGAAATCGTCTATTTCCGATTGATCTACATTATTTCTATCAAAGGCTTTATAACCAAAGATTTCCTTTAAAGAATAAAGTATCTTATTAATATCATTATATGTTTCTTTCATTTCTGTTGAAGTAAATAACCCTGTCATCTGAGTAAACTCTGTTTCATAAGGATTGGTTACAGATAAAATCTCAAAGAGGCTTTTTCCTTTAATCTTTAATTCCTCACCTTTTTCTTTTTCTTTTACGAAAAGATCTCTGAGTTTCTTTCGATATTTAGATATTTCAGAATCATCACTGGTGACAGGGATTTTTTCATCAAGGAGCTTTTCTGCAAAAGGTACGAGCACTTCCCATCCTTCAGGTTTCGACATTTTCTGAATTTCTAAAAAGCTATCCAGTATTTTAACGGAAAAATCTATATCTCCTATATTTGAATAATCCAGTATAGAAAAAGAAAGACCTGATTTCGGAGATAGAATAATTTTTATTTTTCCTTTCTGTACAAGACAGAGCAGATAGATCTGAACCATACGGCTCGATAGGCCATAATTTTTTTCTACTCCCATACCCATAAAATTTTTATAAAGGGTCGTGATTTTCATAGTCTGAGAGTCATCAGTAAGTTTCCCGTCAATAAACTTCCACATATCCTGAGCAAATTCATTTGCCGAGATATCCACATCTCTATCTGAGCTCTTTTTAAGCAGTTTCAATCCAGAACTAAAATTCTGAGCAGCATTTATATTCTGGTTAGGCTTTGCCCCTTTCGGTATATTACCTGTTTTAACTATACCGTTTATTACCTTTACCCCTTCTTCTTTTCTGAATATAAAAGGCGGTTCAAACTTAATAGAAGTTGATAAATAAACAGAAGTAAGCACTCTGTCAACAACGGGAGAAAGAATGCCGGTCAGTTCTCCTGCAACACGAAAATCCATATTGGTATTATTCAATGCATCCATACGCCCCCGGCCATAGGTTCCATCAACGACTTTTGCCATTTTTCCCAGTTCTGTCTTAAGTTTTTCAGAAACCCAGTTTATAACAGCGACAGCATCTTCAGTGTCTTTACCCTGCCATGTAGAAACCAGTTTACGGCAGGCAGCAAAATCAATAAGGCAATCTTCCTCTGTTTTTGTAAGGGATGCGGGAGTCCACAGGATTATACGGGGATCTTTACAGAGTTTAAGAATTTCATTAATATTATCTTCAGAAACAGGTTTTGTACTTATAAAGACTGCGAAATCCCTTTCCGTTTCAGCACTCTCTATGGGTGGAAGCATAAGATGTTCTACTGCAGCACGTAATAGATCCCTCATGGAAATAAGGCCGGAAATAGCCCTGCCGTTCCAGGTAATATCAATAGTTTCATTACCATGTTTTACAAACATATCATCCCTTTTAGCCGGCGCAATATCACAGAATATGGAAGAGACTCCATAAGACATGTCAAAAGACATATGTCTCGTAAGAACAGGCCATTCTTTAAGGGCAATAAGATGGGAGAGGGCTTCATTTTTCATCACTTCATCACCTTCTGCTTCATCCCTGGCTCTGCGAAATTCCTCTCTGGGATCAATCCCTGTAAAGACAGGATCAAATCTATATCTGGATCTGTGGTCTTCATCAAAGGTCTGAACAATCTGTCTGAGTTCTTTCTTCAGATTATCTGCTATTGTTTCATAATGCTGGTTATTTTCTTCAGGATTGGCTTCTCTATCTTTTTCTATCAGAACGGAATTGGCTATTTCTTCAGGTGTAATACCCTGCTGCCTGGTTCTTGCTATATGATAGAGAAAGAGGGTCTGAAGTATTTTTATGGCTTTATCTCTATTAAATTTCAAAATACCTTTTGTTAAACTGTCAATCTGGCGTTTACACAGTTCATAAATCTTATAATCATGTTCTTTTTTTGTTTTTATTGCTACAAGTCCCGCATGAACACCGCTGGGGTCCTCTTCATAACGGACTGCTTCATCAAATAATTCCCAGAGTCTTATAAGTTCATTGCCTTTACTTTTAATCTGATGTTTCAGAGTCTGATGCATAAAATGAATGGCAGATCTTGTTGTAGTCAGTTCATAGGTAAGGGCACGAAGTACTTCCACTGCAGGTTTATGAAATGGGAAAAAGTGGGTAAATTCAGTCTGGCCGATACTATTTGGCCAGCTAAACCCCCTCTTATAATGGATATAATAATTACTGATAGCGGCAATATCTTTAATTTCCCTTACTCTGGAAAGAACTATATCATAATAATCTTTATCTTCCTGAAGTAATTGTACGAGTTTCAGCCGGTCATCGGCAATTATATTTTTAACTCCCATCTTGCTTTCAATTGCCTGTTGTGCCGCACATACGGTCCATACAGGTAAATTATGAATTTTCCCCAGGCGGTTTGATAAAACAACAAGAGTTTTTTCATCATCTATACGCTGATTTTCATCCCTGTTTTTCATAAAAAGGGATACTTCGTCAAGAACTATAAGAACACCACAGTAACCTTCCGACAGTATTACTTCTACCATATTCTCTAAAATATCTTCTGTTTCCGCCTCTATATGAGGCTGTACCTTGAGATATTCCGTATAAAATCTCCACAGTTTATTACCGCAGCTCCGTTTATATTCAGGTGATTTATTCAGTTGAATTTCTTTTATAAAATCATCTGCTTCTTCAAATTCATCTTCATCGAAATAGCCGGGATCTTTTAAGAATTTCTTAAGATCTGTTTTATATCTGTGTAAATCCTCTTTAATAAATCTATCTGCAAGCAGTTCTGCAGGGTATAGAGATAAATTTTTGTCTCTTTCTATCAAAAGCTGTTCTTTTACTGCATCAAGGATATATTCGGAAAGTTTCTGTCCTTTATCTGAAAGACCTACCACTCCTCCTCCGGCTCCTACAAGAGTTTTTACAACAACAAAGATACCGCCGCTTTTAGTATTTTTACTCTGAAGACCTTCTTCCCAGAACTGATATAGAGATTCCCTCTTACCTCTTCCTGCCTTATTTTCTTTTGATTTTATAATTTCCCATGCATCTCTGTTTCCCAGGGCCAGTGCAGATAAAAGGCAGAGAAGATGGGATTTGCCTGAGCCGAATTCCGCCTGTATCCAGTAACCCTGTCCTATGGGATTATCTTTTTTCTCCCTTTTATAGGGGGCAGCCATATTACGAAGAATATCTGTAAGAAAGGGTCTTACAGGATCTAACTGAAATTCTTCTACTGTGCGTAATTCAGGGGCACGGGACTTTCTGGATCTTTCAGAATTAGAATCTGACCAGACGTGTTTTTCAAGGGAATAGACAGAAATTATTTTCTCAGGAACTTCACAGATTTCATCAAGGGTTTTACGTATTTTAAAAAGATCTTCAGTTTTTGCCATTATGTGCCTCCCTAATCAAGAAATTTTTCCTTTTTTTATTTCTCACTGGTTAATTGTTTTATCTTATCTAAAGTCAGCCCGGTTCCTTTTGCAACCTGTTCTTCAGAAAGCCCTAATTCTAAAAAATTCTTTGCAATCTCAATCTTTTCTCTATCTCTGCCTCTTAATTCTGCCGTTCTTATTGCCCCTCTTTCATCAAGGTACATTTTTAAACGATCTTCATAAATTTCTCTCTGTTCATCACTCAATGATATCCTCTCCAGCACACTGGAGGCTTTCTTTATAGATTCTACTTCTTTTAAAGGTTCGGGCAAATTATCTTCTGAAAACCTCTCTGCATATTTTATAAAGTATATCCATCTATCAAGAGTTTTTTGTAAATCAGGTAACTCTTTCGAAAATTTCTCCATTTCCAGAAAATGTATTTCTTCCTGTTTAGTGAGTTCAAAATTATCATTAATCTCTTTTAATCTATAAGCAGTATGATATTTTATATTCTTCCCGGTTGTTTCAAAATTAAGAATATTTATACTTACAGTTCTTTTTAAGTTGTCATAATCACTGCCTTTACCGAGCTGTGATGAATACAATCTTGCCCAGTAGTATAAAGCTCTTTTTTCATAGAAATACTGGTCTGTAATCTGCATCTCTATATTGTAATATTCTCCATTCTGATCTCTGGCTTTTATATCTAATATGGCAGTTTTCCCTTTCTCATATTCTCTGTCCATAAAGGGATTGAGTATTTCTATCCATTCTATAGGGCTTTCCTGATAATCCTCCAATATGGAATTTAACAGTGATAAAAGTATATCTTTATTCTGTTCATTCCCGAATATCAGTTTAAATGCGAAATCAACACGGGGATTAATTGTTGCCACTTTTAACACCTCTTTTTGAAAAATAGTTTTTATTGAGAAATTTTCTTCTTCTTTCTCTCTTTCTTGCCAATATCCCTGGCAAGCATACGGGCACAGACCTGATAATCTTCTTCTACATTCACCATAACCTCTTCGGAAAGACTATCCATATCCAGACCGCCTTTTTCGTAAAGGAGCTTGCCCTGTTCATAAAGACCTGCTTTTTTACAATGCCTAATCCATGAAGCAAGAGTCGAACTGCCAGGTCTTTCTCTTTCTGGAATAACAATACCCTGCTCGATATAAGATATATACCTTCTGATTTTACGGCTCGTTCCTCTCTTTCTGCCTTCTGCCTTTATTTTTTCCTCTTCTTCCGATTGTGGCAGTCTGTAAGTCCCTTCTTCTGTTTTATAGAAATAATCTATAAGCCAGTCTGAAAGAGGCCGGCGGGGTTTGTCTTTTACAGAGTAAATGTAGTGTTCAAAGAGATCACTGTAATGGACTCCGGTAATGGCCGGGTTTTCTGAGAGTTTTTTCTTTATAAAAGAATCTATTTTCCCGGCAGATTTATCTTCTTTTTGAGATTCTGCTCTGTCTATGGAGATTTCTTCCGATTCTTTTAAGAACCATATA
This sequence comes from uncultured Synergistia bacterium, assembly GCA_964431735.1. GTDB lineage: Bacteria > Vulcanimicrobiota > SpSt-956 > SpSt-956 > JAKJGF01 > CALARM01. Next base: position 28,181 of record CAYSLJ010000028.1, read on the forward strand.
TTCCCGGAGTCTTCGGATTTTTCTGCTATGCCTGAAAGGATTATATCAAAATCGTGAGGCTCCATTTTTCCTGACCTGACAAGAGAGGAAACTACTTCATCATAGATACGGTCTTTTGTCGAGCCGGGATGTTCTGTAAGATAATTTGTTATGATTTTTCTGACTCGTTCCTGTATGTTTCCTTCTGAATAATCTGAGTCACTTCCGTATATTTCTAAAGGTTTCGGTTTTCGGAAATTTATGACGAGATCACGTTTTGTTACTTTATCTGCCGTTAATTGATTATATGATTTCTGGCCTGTATCTATGAAAAGGGCGGAATCCGATCTGTCTGCAACAAATCCCGCTTCTGCCATGATATCCTGAATGAGAGACCAGGTTCCTTCCGATGTGTCATGATAGCAGAGAGAAAGCCATCTGCCGGGTTTGAGGACTCTGTAGCACTCCTTCATAGCCTGCCTCATCATATTCTCCCAGTCTTTTTCTGTTTTTCCTCTTACTTCGTTTACTATGATTTCTTCGTCATGCCAGTGAGTGTCGAAGCCGAGCCAGGCTTCCCAGACGAAATTGAGTTCGCCGTATTGGACTTTAGATGCATATGGAGGATCGGTAAAAACATAGTCCATCGAATTATTTAGTAAACCCTCAAGCTTCATAGATGATTGAGTAGATATTATAACAGATGTGTTTAAAATTAAATTACTACAGGCTTTTTCAATATCACAAAATTTATCTATAAAAGCTCTCCATACACTTATAATTTGCGATTCCTGAGGAACATAATATGTACCTGCTTGATATCCTCCTTTGAGGTTAGAACGATAACGATACATTCGAGAACAATTAAGAAGTATGGAATTTAAAGAAAATAATATTATATCAATTAAAGTTTTATTATTAGTCAGTTTAGTTATTTTTTCTTTAAGTAAACTCAGTGCCCACAGATTTCTCTTTGTAAAAAGATCTTTAACTTCTTTAACATTATAAAGCCAGAGAGCATCCCTTTTATAACGGCTAAAACCTGACATATCGTAACCTTCAGGGTAAGGATATGGAATATCTTTACTGTCTATTTCATCAATTTTAGCCTGATCATATTTTTTAAAGTATTCCTGTTTACGTGGATCTATATCATTATACTTTCTCTCACTTCGTGCCGGTTTACAACCATTTTCGCACAAATAACTTACCATTACAGGAATCGAGCCAAATTTTTCACTCTGTGAACGTATAATCTCATTAAAACCACTCTTATAACAATAAGGACAGACCTTTATCTTCTTCTCTTTCCCCTTCAAGGTCTTACTTTCCGCTTCAATACAATCAAAAAGGGAAATCTTCTCATAACACCTGGGACATCTAAACACCTGCGAATAAACAGTATAGGCAGTAGTGGCCTTCCCACCGCACCTGTCGCACTTAGTCTCATAAAGCCAGTCAATCTCCGTCTTTACTTTCTTCTTTAATTCCTCGAAAGCCTCTTTCAGTTCCTCCACATCAACAGGGGTGCAGTAATTCTTTGTAATAAAAGTGGCAGCAGGGCTTCTGTCTATGGCAATAGCTTTTCTTCCTTCCATAAGAGCCGCAAGGGCAGTTCCGCCTGATCCGCAGAAAGGATCTAAAACAAGATCTCCTTCTTTTGTATAATGCCGGATATACTGTCTTATTGCGTCATGAGGCTTTTTTGACCAGTAGGTATGCATATTATAAATGGCAGTGGCTTTTGTCGTTTCTATTGGTTTATCAAAGGCAGGAATATTATAATCATCTGTTTCAGGATTATAGGGGTTTTCTTTTATATGTTCTTCTACGAAGGCTTTAAGATTGGGGTTCGCTTTATCCCCCGAGTAATATCCTTCCGGCATTTTCGGAATTTCTCTTTTTTCTGGTTTAAAACTTAAAAATTCCTGCTGTTCTGAAGAATTATATCGTTTTTTTGCCATAATAATTTCTGCTTCCTCTCTTAATTTACTATATAGATAAATATTGTTTTATTGCAGCAACAAATTTAATTGATTTATTCATCATTTCGTCAGCTTTTTGAATAGATACAGGATCAATTACTTTATAATCTGATCTCTGCCGAAAATCGAAAGCTTTATGGAAATCTCTGGAGAATTCTCTGGGGAAAATACCTTTTAAAACAAATTCTGTATCAAAAAGTCCTATTACACCTGTATGTTTTGCAGGAACTTTTCCGATCTTTTGCAACAATGCAAGAGCAGCATAAAACATAGCATAATAGGAACGATTTACTATACCCTGGGGGCTTCTTTTTGCATCAATCAGACATTTTGCGTCATCAAGAGCATTTTGAGCCTGTTCCAATCGATATTTAATCAGGACTTCTACCTGATCCTGTTTCATACTGCAAGTCCTTCCTTTTCTACAGCCTGAACGAGTAAAGAAGAACTTTCCGGACTATTTTCC
>CAYSLJ010000028.1:30710-51990 GCA_964431735.1 uncultured Synergistia bacterium
TCCTTCCTTTTCTACAGCCTGAACGAGTAAAGAAGAACTTTCCGGACTATTTTCCCATTCATCCTTTGAGAAAACTACAGGAACAACCACAATACCCTTTCCAAAACTGGCTTCCCAGGCACAATCACTTACATAATCTATTATTTCTTCATCATAACTATCTTCCAGTATTACTACAACATCCATATCGGAAGAAGGACTGTAATCTCCTCTTGCTCTTGAGCCAAAAAGAATCATCTTATACAGATGAACCCTTTTTAATAATAATTCTTTAAATTTATCCAGAATTTCTTTTACGAGTAAATCCATTTCAATCACTCTTCTTCTTTTTCTCCATAAAGATATTTATCCAGATTAACTGATAAATCTGCCGGTGCATCGGAATCATAACCTTCCATCTGATATATTGGATCCTGTGTTATATCAAATTCTTCTTCTTTTACATCTTCAGCACTTTTTCCACCAGTAGAACAGGAACCTGTCTTTTCAATCAATTTGTCAGGAGTTTTCTCTAAATTTTCCTCTTTTATTGACGGCTTTATTAACTTTTTATAATCATCTATAAGAAATCTCAAAAATTTACTTGCAGTTGGTATTTCTTCTTCTGGTAATTCATTTATTAACTGATGAAGTTCATTTTTTGTAATCTGCATAAAATCACCTCATTATTTATGATTAACAAAATTAATTCTTAATTATTATAGAGAAATTCATTGTGGAAGTCCAGTTTATAAAATAAATTATTCGTGGCAGATATCGTTATAAAGTTCCTCACGGGAAAAAGTACTGTCAGAAGGCCAGTTAGTCCATTCGAATGCACTTAACTGTAAAGGTGGTTTTGTGCTGGGATCTTGAATTACTGTATTATCCAGTACCATTACAGCTTTATATTTGCCCGGAGCAATTCCTTTCAGATGAGTTTCTATAAGTAATTTGCCATCTTCTGTGACTATTACATCTGTTTCAATGGTTTTCATTTTACTTCACCTCAATCACGTTCAAGACCTCAGGAGGCCCACTGCTGTGGGAGGAATGAGGAGTTTTCCATAAAGCCATCCATTGTTCCTCTGGATCTGTTTAATGTATTTCCAGGATACTCCCTGTACAACCCTCTGTCCTGATAAGTCTTTGATGTCAAAATATCCGCTCTTTCTGACAAGAACTCTTCCAGTCCATTCTCCTCTGTATTTACCTTTAGGAATAGAAGCCCTGACAGTATCTCCTGTGATAAACCCGAAATGTATCTTTTTCCTGTCTTTATTCCCTACAGGAAAACCATATTTATCAACATTACTTATTCTTCTGCATCCTCTGCCCTGAGACTTCCAGATATGAACAAAAGAGGTATTTATATTAATTCTCTGTGGAGTATTTCCAACACATAGAGCATCAAAGTAATGAGTTTTTGGTAAGTTTCTTTCTATTCTCTGCTTTTTAGTCCTTCCTCCACTGCCACAGTCTACAGTATAACCTGTGTTTGCCAGCATATTATATAAAGCCCATCTTGTTGAATTCATAAAAGCAGTTTCTTTAAGAGGCTTTTTTGCCTCTTTCTGAAGGTGTGGATAACCGAATTCTTCTCCCGTTCTGCTGCCCTTTTTCTGATTACATTTTCTACAGGAAACAGTTAAATTACTTACCCTGTTAGAACCGCCTCTGCTTTTAGGAATGATATGTTCCACTTCAAGAGGAATATCTTTTCTTTTACAGTAGACACATAGTCTGACCCATTTTTCTAAGAGATATTCCTTTACTTCATAACCTGAAAGCTCTCCATGCTGATACTCTATGCCTTTAATTTCCGGATTATCCATAAGCTGAGTATCAAACTTTACATTTTCCATAGTTATTACTTTTATCTGTAATAATTTGAATAGTTTACATATTACCTTAACTGTTTGTTTGACTCTTGCCATAAGAGAGGGAGGAAGCCATCCAATAGTTCTCTTTCTGTTAAGAAAACGACTTTGTCTGTATCTTGTTTTTCTGTTTCTTCTGCTTCTTCTTATTGCTCTTTTTGTATCCAGAGAGGTTTTAATCTCAGTTCTGTGATGAATTTCTGCAAAGTATAAAACATCTGATTCCTTTTTTTCAGTAATAACAGCTATACCTGTCTGTTTTGCTCCAGGGTCAATTTTCAATCTCAGTTTTTCAATATGACTTTCTTCTGCCACTCTATCTTTAATACGAATAGTAAAGGGAAGTATTTTGTCTATAACTGCCCTTTTTCTTGTAAGCAACAATCTTGCTCTTTTCTCAGTGCAGGGCATAAGTGGTTTTTTATGCCTGTCCAGAACAAAAACCATTTCTTTCTCCTTTCGGAGCCTCTTACGAGGCCAGTAACGCAGACGGACTTGTCTGTCTCTCCTCGCCAATGTTATAAAGGCTTTTTAGGTCTGTTACACTGCTCCTGCCCTCAGAACTGTTTAATAACAGACGACAGTTGCTCGCAGACTGGAGAAGCATCTACAGGTGTCGTAACCTTTATAACGTAGTCTCTCCACAAGACTCCTGGCTGGTCAATCAAGCTTGCAGTTTCCACTACAAGCTCACGACTTCAGTCGTGGGTTATTGACCGATATCATTATATTTTTTTCAACCTGTAAATCCAGAAATAAACTATTATGACGCTTTGTCTAATAACTTGTTATTCCCTGAATCATAAGAAATTATAAGTTCTCTAATTTTAGGAACTAATTCATGAGGAACTTCTATAAAGGTGTGGTTTTTTTCATTAAATGCTTCTTCATCTTCTAAAACTTCTTCTTCTTCAGTTTGATTCTCATAATAGTTAATTACCTTTTGAACTTTTTTTTCATCCCATCCATCAGGAAAACTATTCATTTTTATCACCTTCTTTTTCTTTGCCGGCGTTTATAGGCCAATAATGCTTTTGCTCTGAGATCATATCCAGTTATAACAAATACACTGTCCGGTTCGGGATCAACAACATATATAACCTTAAGATATCGTCCTGCTTGTGTTTGTCCTATAGCTATCCTTGAACCTTCTTTCCCATGTCTATCTTCACCTGGACGTTCTAAGATATCTTTTATTTCATCCTCATTAACATTATGGTTATAAATATGAGGAAGTTCTGTTTCTGGATCAATATAAAATCTTATTTTCATCTTACCTTTATATTAACACAAAAGAAAAGAACAATAAATAGTCTGGATAAAAACACTGAGGCTATTCCTCCAGTTCCCACATATGGTTATCTGCAATCAAATTTGTAGGAAGAGCATATCCCTCTCCAAGATCAGGAAACATAATAACCTTTCCTCCACTCCGGCGTCCTGGAAGCAATAGAAGTACCCTGTCTTCATCTGCCGCCATCGTCCGAAGCAGAGTTAATTCCACATTATAAGCAAAAAGCATTTCCAGGCTTTCAAGCACTATAAGTCCTTTAAGATTTGCCCGCAAAAAACTCTCGAAAGCCTTTCCTACATGAGCGGCAGTAGGTTCCGGCCTTTTTGCTTCATTCTCCGCCAGTTCCCGAAATTCCGCATCAGGAATAGAGGAAAGAATACCTTTATTAACTGACAGAGTTGAAGGAAAAGGTGTTCCATCAGGTGCCACAGCCTGTGAAAGCTTATTTGCAAACTCACCGAGTCTCTTATAACTGCCAAGAACCCCGTAAAGATGCCTTCCCGTATCTACAGAAAGTTTACTTCTCAGAGTTTCTATAATTTCCGTATCCCTCATAAAACATCTCCTTTGTCTGAAAGTTGTTTCACTACCTCTTCCAGAGTAAACCTGGTAGTAAACTGACGAACACTATCGATTTCAGATATCTTACTGATAAAACCCTGGTTACGAAGTTCATAAAGAGAGGTAATAATACTATCAGGTTTCCATAGCATAGAATTAACAGCTCTGTTATTTTCAAGTTTACCTGTATCATAAATCCCTGCCTCGGGAAATTCACTGTGAAGAATAAAAGCAAAAGAAGGAAGTAAAACCTGACGATAACTGAAACGAAAAGACGTACGATCACAGCCTGCTATATTAGCTCCGGTCAGAGCTTCCACAATAGCCCGGCTTCCATCACCTATACTCTTAGAAGAAGGGAAACACATTCTGAGATAATCTCTTAGTTTTTCTCTCTCTATTTTACCATGACCAATAGAAGGAATAAGAAGCTCCTGAATAACATTATACACTACAGGTTCTGCTGTGCAGAGGCGATAAAAACACACATCTCTGAGTTCCTGCCTGCCCTGATATTTCAAAGCAAACAATCTTAATGCTCTGTCTGCATAACCGGAAGGATATAATCTCCTCGTAATATAATTTGCATACCGATTACGTGTCGTCTGGGAACTGAAATGAAGATTATTTCTTAAAAAATCCTTGATTTCAGACACAGATTCTGTATCTGGAAATTTCGGCAAAATAGAAATAGCTTCTTTCAGTAAAGCCTTGGTAAATAATACGGCACCACGCTCAGTATTAACAGGTTCCTGAGAAATTTTTTCATCCTTCTTTTCTTTTTTTATAATAACTTTATCAGGTTCTGCTACGGAAACATCAAATAATCCTAATTGTTTTACTTTATCTTCCTTTATATCTACTTTCTCATTTTCTTTTATACCGATATTCTCTTGTATAACACCTATTTCATTTTCTTTTCCACTATGTTCTTTTCCACCATGATGTATACGAATCCAATCTACAAGTTTAAGTAATGTAGCAGAAGAAATTTTAATTCCGGAAATTTCACAGAGAGAAGAAACATCTGAAGAAAGAACATTTGAAAGACTTCCAAATTTTTCCAGAAGGCTTTTCGCCAGAGGTAAAACATCCTTCTGAGGAATAGAATAAGCCAGAAGTAACTCTAAAAGAGATTCTTCCGTGTATGCTCCTCCCCCGCCTTTCATAAATCTATCTTTCAGCCTTTCACGATGACCAGTTTCATTACTTTTTTTCATTTTATATTCCCCGTTCATTATTAAGTTATTAAAGAGCAGTATTCATAACAAAAGCCTTAATAGTCAAATTTTCTTTGGATAATTCTTCCGCCTGCTTATTAAATTTATTTCTTGCTTCTTCAATACTAACTTTAGGAGTCTTATCTTTTCTTGAATCTTCATTTGATATATCTTATCTTCCATAGTAATCAGTGTTCCACCTTTTTTAATTTCACATTAAAAATTCTATAAACGTAGTATATATCCCTTTATGAAATAAGGATATACATCAATCCTATTTATAAATGGTTCGGCAGAACTTTTATAATTTAGATCAAAATTACAGGAAAAATCATCTATATAATAATCAGCATTCAAAGAATTTATAAATCATTTAACCGGACCTTTTACTGCTTTCAGATCTACAAAAGAAAACATGACATTTTCACAAATGGACAGAAACATCCAGATGAATGGTTTTTTCTAACGAAATAAGGTAATTTCTTCTCATCAACATAGAGTATTCCTCAACTATTAACTCAATCTAAACATTTCCTGTAAATCAAGTATATGCCTTTGAGAAAATTTTAAAATTACTCCCCTCTGTGCTAATATATCTGAGACAGATTCCTACCCCAAGTTTAGTGTATAATGATAGGGCGGTAGGAAAGGAGTAATATAATGTCAAATAATAAAATTAAAGTAAAAGGTAATGGTAATCTATCTCATTTAAATATATCTTCTATACCAGATTCAGAGGTATTAGAGAGACCGATTAGGAGAAAGTTTTCAGCAGACTATAAGCTGAGGATTCTCCAAGAGGCAGATACATTAAAGAATCCTGGAGATATTGGAGCATTACTGAGAAGAGAAGGTCTATACGCATCCAATATAGCGATGTGGAACTGGAAACGTGAGAAAGAGGAATTAGAAGGATTGGCTCCAAAGAAAAGAGGCCCGAAAGAGAAATCACCAGAAGAATTAGAAAGACGAATAAAAGATCTTGAGAGAGATAATAAAAAACTAAAAAGACGTCTCGAACATGCCGAGATGATTATAGATGTACAAAAAAAAATTTCAGAACTGAGCGGGATACCCCTGAAGAAAATGGAGTTCGACGAGGAAGACTGATGAACATAGTAAAAGAGATTTCTGCAGATGTAGGAGTATTACAGGCCTGTGAAGCCCTTGGGTTATCAAGAGCAACTTATTATCGTCATTTATCCCCTGTAAAGCCTGTGATTGAGTCAAAATTAAAGCATTTTCGTGCATTATCAGAACAGGAGGAAACCCAGGTTCTTGATTGCCTTAATAGCGAGAGGTTTGTAGATAAATCTCCAGGAGAAGTGTATGCCACTATTCTGGATGAAGGTAAATACCTCTGCTCTCTTCGCACTATGTATAGAATACTCAAAAAACATAACCAGGTAAGGGAAAGAAGAAATCAACTGCAACATCCAAATTACAAAAAACCAGAATTACTGGCAGAAAAACCCAACCAGGTGTGGTCATGGGATATTACGAAGCTACTGGGCCCAGAGAAGTGGACTTATTATTATCTCTATGTGATTATGGACATTTACAGCAGGTATGTAGTGGGCTGGATGGTAGCTCATAGAGAGAATTCATCACTGGCTCAAAGTCTTATCCAATATACCTGTAAGAAACAGAACATACAGCCAGGACAACTTACAGTTCATGCAGACAGAGGCTCTTCTATGACGTCAAAAGCAGTAGGGTTCCTTCTGGCAGACCTTGGTATTACGAAAACTCATAGTAGACCTCATGTTTCCAATGACAACCCTTTTTCTGAAAGCCAGTTCAAAACGTTAAAATACAGACCGGAATTCCCAAACAGATTTGGTTGTATTCAGGATGCCAGAACTTTCTGTATAAATTTTTTCAAGTGGTACAACTGGGAGCATTATCACAGTGGGATTGGCTTAATGAGACCGGGTCTACTTCATTACGGACAGGAAAAATCTGTAATAGAGCAGAGACAAATTGTTTTAAAGACAGCTTATGAGAAGCATTCGGAAAGATTTGTGAAAAAATTTCCAAATCCACCGGAGGTGCCGGCTGCAGTGTGGATAAATCCACCGGAAAAAGTAATGAAAGGAGGCTAATTAATTTTTAATCGGAATCTGTCTCAAAGTATTGACAATTTCCAAATCGACTGGATTGGTTAAGCAAATCTCTCATTAATTCCAATCCAGGATAAAAATATTCCTAATATTTAGGAATTCTATAAATAAAAAAATATATCCTTTTATTAACAATTAATTAATATCTCGACTTTGGCCAATTAGGCCACCGCAGCGAGTTGGTCAATAAACCCTTGCCACTGCTGTAAATTAAAATTAATCAAATCTGTTTCGACATTAGATTTGTTTAAATAAATCCTATTCCAGAGATACTTTCTTACAAAGATTAAAACATCGGAAAAGGTTCCCTCTTTTTTATTATACCAGACAGAGGTCTCAGGTAATAGCTTTTTTTCCTTTGATAACTTTAAAGCCATAAGACAGATTCTTCTCTTACCACTTCGGGTCAGATATGATGCCAACTGACCGAATATTTCCTTGACTATTTTTACCATAACAATTACAATTAGGATTGCGGCAATTTTGACCCCAATTTTGTAGTTTTTTTATTTCTTTCACCTTCTTTCTTGTATATTTTACCCGAAAAAGCGGTGAAAGTTAACTACACAATTTTAATCAAAGTACTAGCGGAAGAGCATCAGATTAGAAAAGGTCATCAGAAATTCAATATAAGGAAGATGGAATATCCATGCATATAGAAATAAGAAATTTAAGCAAAACCTATCCCAATGGCACTCACGCTTTAAAAGGTGTTAACCTGGATATACCTGTAGGTATGTTCGGCCTTCTTGGCCCCAATGGTGCAGGTAAATCCTCTCTTATGCGCACCATTGCGACACTTCAGGAAGCAGACAGCGGAACAATCTCCATGGGAGACATAGATGTACTTAAAGATAAAGAAAAAATGCGGAAAATGCTCGGCTATCTCCCTCAATCCTTCGGAGTCTATCAGGGAGTGTCTGCAGTAAACCTTTTGAATCATCTTGCCATCTTAAAGGGTGTTACAAATAGAAAGGAAAGAAAAGAAACAGTTGATTACCTTTTAAAACAGGTTAATCTTTATGAGGTAAGACATAAAGCTGTAAGCGGTTATTCAGGAGGAATGAGACAGAGATTTGGTATTGCCCAGTCATTACTCGGAAATCCGAAGGTAGTCATAGTAGATGAACCGACTGCAGGACTGGACCCTGCGGAAAGAACAAGATTTCTGAACCTTCTGAGCCAGATAAGCGAACAATCTTCCATAATTCTCTCCACTCATATAGTTGAAGATGTAAGTGATCTCTGTCCATATATGGCAATTATTTCAGACGGGCAGGTAGTACTTGCAGGTGAACCTCTGTGCCTTATGAAAGAATTAAGAGGAAGAATATGGCAGTATACAATACACCGTGATAGTTTATCCCTTTATGAAGAAAAATACCGCCTTGTTTCCAGCAGGTTCTTTATGGGAAAGATTGTAGTTCACATATTCAGTGAAGATAAACCTGAAGCGAATTTTGATCCATTGGAACCAGATTTAAAGGATGTATATTTCTGTGCTCTGAAAGGGTGGCTTAAACCTTCTGAGGTAAAGGTATGAAAACTATTTTTGAAATTTTTATCTTTGAGTTACATAGCCAGTTTCGACGGGGAACTAATTATATATTTTTTCTCCTCCTTTTTTCTATATCTCTGGGTTTAACAGGACTTTTCGGAAGTGATCTTCAGAAATTTCTTGGCTCTGAAGTCCCTCTCTGTGTTAATTCACCTTATATGATTTATGTTTTTACCACACTGTTAATGTTATTTGCTCTTATCGGATTATCGGGAGGACTCTTTGGTGAAAGTGCCACAAAGGATTTTAATACGAACTTTTATCCTCTTCTTGTGACTGGAGGCGTCAGTGAATATCATTATATAATCGGGCGACTTCTGGCTGCATGGCTTACAGCTTTTATTATTATGTGCAGTATAGGAGCAGGGCTTTTTGCAGGTTCTCTTCTGCCTTCCAATGTTTCTGCCCATATAGGAGATTTTCATCTCTGGAGTTACCTTTATCCTTATATCTGTTACGTAATCCCCGATATAATTATTCTTGGAACACTATATTTTGCTACAGGTTTACTTGCGAGACGTATTATATGGGTTTATATTATTGCCATTGCATGTCCTGTAATACTTCAATTTTTTTCAATACCTTTCGAATGGATTGGAATTAAAGGAGCAGAGGCTTTTTTCGATATATTAATCCCATCGGGACAGGAAATGGAATACTGGACTCCTGTGGAGAAAAATACCCTTACTGTACCTGTGAGCTTTATAGTTATAGTAAATCGTATCGTCTGGCTTTCCATTACATGGGTCGGTATTATGTATCTTATAAAATACTTTCGTTTTTCCATGCCTTCTATATTTGAAACTTTTTTTAGAAAGAAAAGTATTGCTTCAGAACATGGAAGAGAAGAAAAGAAAAATTTCGCCATGCCGGTGTTAAAACTTAACGATGGCTTTACAGGAAAATTGATACAGTTATGGGAACAGACAGATTTTGAATTCCGTTATATTGCAGGTAATAAATGGTTCTGGGTTACAATTTTAGCAGGTATTTTACTCTTTATCTGTTCAACTATAGGTGGAATTGATACAAATTATGGTGTTCCTTCCTGGCCCACTACAGGTTATGTCACCGGTATTACCTGGTTTTTTACGTGGTTTCTGTCTTTATTTCTCATTTTTTTACTTGGAGAAAGCCTCTGGAGAGACAGGGATTCCGCTATAGACAGCCTGATAGATACTTCTGTAACTCCTGATTATATCTTTTCTCTTGCCAGACTTATCTGTGTAATACTCATACAGATTTGTGCCCTTTTTCTTCTTATTATCGTATCTATGATTTATCAGACTATTTCAGGATATTTTAATTATGAAATAAGTCTTTATTTCACCTCTGTTTTTACCATTACTTTACCTTCTATGATTATCCTTATGGTACCTGTTCTGTTCATACATGTGCTGGTAAATAACAAATACATGGGACATTTTTTGAGTCTTTTTGCTTTTATTTTTATACCGTCATTAACTCAGTTCCCTGTCATAAATGATTATACTCTTCTTATTTATAATTATATTCCTCTGCCCAATTATACTGATATGAACGGTTATGGCCATTATCTTGGGCCTGTGAGATGGTACCAGCTTTACTGGACTTTATGTGCCGTCATTATATTTATTCTTACTCAACTTTTCTGGATTCGAGGTGTTACGTCCTCTTTTAAAGATAGAATAAAACTTGCAAAAAAACGCTTTACTGGATCTCTTCGTTACAGTTTTTTACTTTCCTGTATCCTTTTTATAATCACACAAGGATGGATTTATTATAACACTCATATTCTTTATAAAACACCGGAACAGATGGTAGAAAAAAGTATGGATAAAGCCGTGGAAAAAGAAGAGATGAAGAAATATATTGAAAAATATTCTCATCTTTCTTCTGCTCAGCCTGTTATTACCGGCGTATCAGGAGATTTTTCCTTTTTCCCGAAAGAGAGACGCCTTTCTGCTAATATCAGTTATAGTCTGAAGAATCTTACTTCAACACCGGTAACAGATGTCCTTGTCAATGATAAGGCCATGCCACGTCTGACAGATGTAAAGGTCGGAACTTCAGAACCGGCAGAAGTTTCATTTCTTCCCCGATGGACGGTCTATCATTTTCATCTTCATGAAGCTCTGGCTCCCGGTAAAGAAATTTCTCTGACGTTTAATTATGACATAAAACCTTCACCGGGATTCTCTCAGAAACCCGGTGAATATGAGCTTGTTTATAATGGTAGCAGATTAATGAGTGACACATTTTTACCTCATATAGGATTTATACCTTATATAAAAGATGAGGTGAATAAAGATGATGATAAAAAAATAGATGACAAACCTGTAGAATCTTTACCTCCTGTTATAGACAGAGAAGAGGCAAGAAAACATGGCGCTATGAGTTTTGACGGTCTTTTTATTCCTTTTCATGGCACTATAAGCACTGATTCGGATCAGAGGGCTTTTCTTCCTGGAAGCCTGAAAAAAGAGTGGACAGAAGGAGGAAGAAATTATTTTGAATATGAGTCAGACGGTCCTATGGTTATGCAGTTTTTCGTAATCTCAGGGAAATATGATGTTATAAGAGAAACATATAACGATATTTTACTTGAAGTTTATTATCATCACAGTCATAAGTATAATATTCACCGCCTGATTAAGGGTATGAAGGGAGCTATTGATTTCAACAGTTCCAGTTTTTCTCCCTATCCCTATCATCAACTTCGTATTGTAGAACTTCCTGGTTACTGGGGAATGGCTGTAAGTACATCTGGCACCATTGCTTTTGAAGAAACTATGGGACTTCTGTCCCTTATACGTAAAGATTATCCCGGCCTGGTAGATTATCCTTTTTTTGTTACTGCCCATGAAACATCCCATCAGTGGTGGGGACAGCAGCTTATACCTGCAAGAGCACAGGGCCTTCATATAATTCTGGAAACTCTGACTCAGTATTCTGCCATAACCTCTGTAGAGAAGGCTTATGGTATGGTGAGCGTAAGTAATTTCCTTAAATTCGAGATGCAGAAATATCTGGGGGAAAGAGCTGTTGCAAGGGATGTTCCTTTATCACAGGTTAAGGGTGATAAGGATCAGTATATTTACTATAGAAAAGGGGCTATTGTTATGTATACCCTGAGGGATTATCTCGGTGAAGAGGTTCTAAATAATGCTCTTTCAAAATTTTTTCATGACTATAAAAAAGGCCATCCATACCCTCTGGCTTCAGATCTTATTGATTATCTCCGCTCTGTCACTCCTCCCGATAAAGAATACATTCTTACAGATCTCCTGGAAACTATTACTATCTGGGATAATAAAACGGAAAGTGCAACAGTAAAGAAAAGAAGTGACGGAAAATATGATATAAGTCTTACAATTAAAGCAAGAAAAAACCGCTGTGACAGCCTTGGTAAAGAAACACCTGTAGAGATGAAAGACCTTATTGATGTTGGAGTAACAGGGACAGATGGAAATTTTATATATCTTGAGAAAAAAGAAATTAAGACCGGTATAAATACTATAACTGTTACGGTAGATAAAAAACCTGTTCAGGCAGGAATAGATCCTGTATACAAACTTATTGATAGAATAGTAAATGATAATGTTATTACAGTAAAAACTCTATAGAGGAATTAATAGATACGGAACAGGTTAAGAGTAATGATATGCTGCCCCCTGTATTTCCTGTTCTGATATATACTGATAGATACAACTTAACAGCGCCGGTATGTATAGAAGATTTAATCGTAAAACCCTACAAAAGATTAGTAAAATATATTCCGAAATTCGAGACTTATAAACTGACCTTCAGGGAATTGCAGGATGAGAAAGAAAAACTGGATAAATTAAGTAATTTTGATAATAACCTTCTGGCAGCAATATTATCATTTCTAATTTCAACAAAGAAAGAAGAAACTAAAGAGAAAGCACTGAGCCTGCAGGATAAGATTAATCTTCTGGTAGACGGTAATCTCAGACGTTTTCTGGGAATGTGGCTGAAAGGTTATGCGAAATATAAAAAAATAGATATAAAAATTGAAATTGATGAAGGAGGGAAAGTTATGCTTGAAGATGTTATTGAAGAAACCAGAGAAGAAGGACGGGCTGAAGGCAAAATTGAAAAAAGTAAAGAAATAGCTCAAAAGTTACTAAAAAAGGGTAAAAGGAATTATAAAATAAATAATAGAATCTTCTGAGGATTGCACAGGGAGTATCATGGAAATACTTAAAACTAATAAAGAGAAATAATGGATGGTTCTACGGGAAACTCCTCATTCCTCCCACAACTCACGTCGTGGGCATCCTGAGGTCAAGATCGTGATAGCTTTGCCAATTAAAAAACATATAATAAATATTAAAAGCAGGCTGAAATCGTAAAACCCTGTAAGAAATTCTATTGGAGGCTGATAAAATGGCATTAATCATTCAGGCGCCAGAGGAAAACTATTCTCTGGAGAATTTTCAGAATACGAAATTATTCATGGCAGGAGGCATAACAGGGTGTTCTGACTGGCAGAGTAAACTTATAGAACTGCTGAAAGATGTTCCCAATCTGACTGTATACAATCCCAGAAGAGACAATTTCGAACATGCCGGAGAAAAAGAAATAGAAAGCCAGATTGTATGGGAATATGAACATCTCCAGAAAGCAGACATCATTTCTTTCTGGTTTTCTAAAGAAACACTCTGTCCCATAACACTTTACGAGCTTGGACTTCATGGGAATTACGGCAATACCGTAATAGGCATTGACCCTGAATATAAAAGAAAAAAAGATATAGAAATTCAGTCAAAGCTGGCAGGAAGAGAAGGCCCTGTCGTATATTCCCTGAAAGATCTGGCTTCTGAAATTATTAACATGGTCGGGCAAAAAGAAGAATTTTAAAGCAAAGATTTATCCGAAATTTCAAAACTGCTTTTCTTCGATGCCTTCAGGATATATACCATGTTTAATAGCATTGTACCACATCTTTTTCATATCGGAAGATATAAGATTCAGTTCATTGAATATTTCCATTGTAAATTCGATTGCTCCCAGGCCGCTGGCTGTAATAATATGGTCATCACCTGCTGCGAGAGAATCAACATAAAAGGCACTGTCAGTATATGACGGAACCATTTTCGAGAGATATGTCAGTGAATTACTCGTATGTTTCCTGTTATGGAGAAGACCGGCCCTTGCCAGTACAGTTGTGGCGGCACATATTGCGGCAACAGGTATTTTTGCTTTTTCCAGGCGATGCAAAAATTCTTCTGTTTCAATAACAGGATAATCTGCTTCCCACATATGCCCCCCGGGGAGAATGAAAACAAGTATATCTTCCATATTAACCTTTGAAAGAATTATTTCAGGTATGACCCGTAACCCTCCCATAGATAGGACCGGTTTATCTGTAAATCCTGCTGTAACCACGTCAATTTTACCAATACGACGGAGTTCCGGAAGAATGTAACCGATCTCCCAGTCTGCATAGCCGTCAAATATTAACACATAAGCTTTTTTCATATTAATCTTCCTTTCATACAGGTTTATTCTTCTAAATTATGGACACAATAATTAATAAGCGCTTTTTCTGAAATTTCTCCGTCACCGATTCTTATTTTCCTCTTAGGCTTTATCAGTTTACCCTGAGACGTTCCATGGAATATTACTTTTGCATCGGTTATGGCTACTATTCTAACAGGCTCATTGGAAAATGCTTTACCTGTTTCAGTTTTTCCCTTTGTTATCAATAATTTCTTCGTATATCTTATGTTTAATAATAAATTAACTATTCTATTTTCGAGTGTAACTTCCGGTTGAATTTCTGCAGTCAGTATTTCCTCATTACTCGTTCTGCACCATATTTTTATATAATTTCTGTCTTCCTGAATATTAATCTGTGCACCTGTGACTTCATCAAAGAGATGATATTTATTAAAAACAGGAATACCTTCAGCAGGGTCAATATAACAGATCCTTTTATTTTCAGGCGTTATAAACCAGATCTGTGTCATTTTTTTTATCTGTGTCGGAGTTTCTTCCCATCTCAATATATAAAGACAATAATCACTTTCGAAATAGAGACCCGGTATCATGTAACCTTTGAAAGACTGCATATATTTACCTCCTGTATTCAGGTAAGAAACTCATTACTCATAAAATTCAAAACGATTATGACCTGTTTCTTCATTTATACAAACAAAAGAGAAACCGCATTTTTCAAGTACCTTACGGGATGCCATATTTTCAGGTGCCGTATGGGCAATAACCTTCTTTACTCTCATATCTGTAAAAGCATGTTCTGCAAGCTTACCGGCTATTTCCGTGGCATAACCATGACCATGCCATGAAGGCATTACAGAAAAACCTATTTCAACTGTTCCATCTGAAGATGGAGGGCCGAAATATCCGCCTGCTCCTATCAGGGTAGAAGGGCAGGTCTGATTTCCGTGCCTTACGGCATACCATGTATACCAGCCGGCCGCATCATGGCCGCCTTCTTTCAGGCGATCCAGAAAAAATTCCTGGGCATCACGATCATATTCACCAGGAGGCCAGCCAGGTTCAACCAGTACATTCAACAGTGATGCCAGACTGCCGGGAGACTCCATCTCTGCCGTTAAATGTTCCGGTGTGGCCGCTATTAATTCAAGGTTATCTGTAGATAATATACCGGTTACAGTTTCATCCATATGTTTAATTCCCCAATTCCTTTTCAATATTTCTGCAAAACACTTCTGAAATTTGCAGGTTTTACCGAGATAAGCATAAATAATACATATATGCTCTCGTGACGCGTAACGCGTAACGCGTGACGGGAGGAAAACCTTTATTACATGCTTATGCTCAGGTCAGTAAATATTTTTGATTATATTCAGTAATATTATGTCATCAAAAATTTTTCTTTGCAACAATCGCAAATTCACGAGATTCCATAGTAAACGGTGAGCCTGCAACATCGGAATAAAATTTATCAACCGTAAATCCGCATGCTACAAACTCCTGCTCCAATGACTCAGGACTGAAATGCTGTAACCAGTTATATATGGTTCTGGTGCGATTGGCTTCGATAATGGTATATTTATCCAGAACTAACTTTTCTGTATCATATTTGAATCTGTTAAGAAAGCCATAATATTTATTCGAAGACCAGAACCCATTGAGAAGGTTTACTTCATAGATTGCCGTTTCTTTCTGTTCTTCAAAAGCCTTCAATGAATATACATCAAGAAGAACCGAACCGCCCGGTTCCAGTATTCCATAGAATTTTTCCAGCATCTTTTTTCTCTGTGCCGGACTGAGGGCACAGAAATCGCACATGATCATCAGAATGAGATGAAACCGTTCATCTGTTTCAAACTCCAGGTAATTCTGATGGATAAAATTAATGTCAAGACCATCTTTATTTGCTGCTTCACGGGCGTAATCAATAGATCGCCGGGAGAAATCTATGCCTGTCACATGAGCATTTTTTCGTGCAAGCCCTGTGGCATACAATCCCGGGCCGCATCCGAAATCTGTAATTTTCTTACCGCTGACATTAAAATATGAAGCTATCCAATCGACGGAACGATCTATAAAAGCCGTTTTACGGGACGAAGCATCTATATCCTTATTCAAATGGAAGGAAAGCATCTGTTTCGACGTATGCTCATCGGTCCACAGGTCATATGCGGTATAAAACTCAAACGGGCCGGGACATGTATTTATTTTTTCAAGGTCATCAAACATTTCTTTATAACTCACTTTCTTTAATCTATATACTTTTCACCTCAAAGGTTTCATCAAGAAACATTAAGACAATCCCGGAGAATTCTGCCGGTAATTCATTCATCAAAAGGTGTGTTGCATTTTTGACCTGAATGAGCCATGCCCCCGGTATAGCTGCGGCTATAACCTTTGAGCTTTCTACTCCAACCACATTATCGGACGTGCCGACTATGAGCATAACATGATTGGTAACATAAGGCAGTTTATCCATGGGAGTCCTCCATTGTAATATTGCATCGAGTTGCCGCCTGACAGCCGGATCGCCGGGCATGTTACCTTCCGTAGCCACAGGAGATTTGCTTATGTCCGTTAATGTGGCATATATAATTACCTTATTCAATCGCTCCGGATGTTCCAGTAATAAATGCTGGGCAATCATGCTTCCCATGGAAAAACCGAGAACATGGGTCTTTTTTACTTTAAGGGCATCAAGAAGGCTGATTATATCATCTGCTAACAGTTTACATGTAAAGGTTTCATCTCCTGATGTCGTGTATCCCATACAACGATTGTCAGGTATAATCAGAAGATATTTCTCTGATAATCTCTTTATAACTTCCTGAGGCCAGCAATCCATTGTTCCGCCCAGACCGAGGATCATTACGAGCGGTTCCCCTGTTCCAATCAATTTGTAACCCATGCCTGTTCCGTTAACATGTACCCGGTAGATATAATTACCATGAGTATCAGAGTCAATTATTATGCCTGCCGGTTCTATAAATGACTCATCATTAATTTTATTCATATTCATTTCCTTCAGTTCTAACTCCTTATCAGACAGAGCAGTTTTTTTGCAAACAATCAAATCTTCTTCTACCCTGTCGTTTCCGACCTGCATTATAATTGAGAAACCCTGACCGGTTGCAGTCCTGTCTGTTACAGCAACTATAAGTTTTTCTTTCCATTGCTCTTTATGGTTTCCGACCCACATTTCTCCTCTGATTTCAATCTGTCTTTTCTTTCTGATTTTTGCGGTTAAATTAACTGCTCCATCAAAATACACGGAATTTCTGGCACCTGTATTTGAAAATAAATGTGTGGCAATAGCTTCCAGCAGAAAGCTTATGGCTTTTTCATAAACCTCTAACTGTTCACCGGCAAACAGTTTCTCAATAATATCATGAAATCGCTTATAAAGTTCCTCTTTTTCATTCATATATTCAGTCCAAAATGCCTTTCTGTTACTGACCTGAGCATAAGCATTTAATAAAGGTATTCCTCCCTTCACGCGTTACGCGTTACGCGTCACGAGAGCATATATTTATTATTTATGCTCACCTCAGTAATATGTTACAGTAGAAATTGTAATTCTTATAATAAGATTAGTCAAGGTAATACTAAATCAATTCAGCCACAAACAGTAATTTTTACAAAATCTTCGCCGGCCTTACCGACCTGAGCATAAGCATTTAATAAAGGTATTCCTCCCGTCACGCGTTACGCGACGCGTCACGATTCTCATATAAATATTTTAGAGTTTTTCATATAAGAAAAGGAATTATATTAAATATAATAGAATGTTTCTTCTGTAAAAAACAGGATTCATTAAATAATCTTTAAATCACCGGAGTAATGATGGCAGCTGATACAGGGCAGGCCGGATAATGAAAAGGAAGAAAAACTGTGGACATCACAGAGATACAGAAACTGAATATATTAATAGATGAACTGTTGATGATGATAGATACAGTACCTGTACAGATGTGGTTTCTTACAGATATAGAGACTTATGGCCGTGTCAACCTCCATCATGCGGAATTTCTTGGCATGAAAAAGGAAGATATAGAATTCAAAAAACTTGAAGAATTCCTTCCCGGAGATATTGCCATGACATGCAAACAGTCAAACAGAGAGGTATTTGAGAGCAGAAATACAGTTTATTCGGAAGAATGGCTCTATAACTCAAAAGGAGAAAAACGTCTTATTGCAATCACCAAAACACCAGAATTCGATAAAAATAGAAAAGAAATTGAATATATTATTTGCTTCGGAAACGATATTACAGAAAGTAAACGTACTGAGGAACTTCTGGCTGATGAGCAATGGCGAATGAAAAGTATTATAAAAGGAACCAATATCGGAACATGGGAGTGGAATGTTCAGACAGGAGAAACTATTTTCAATAAGAGGTGGGCCCAGATAGCAGGCTATACCCTGGATGAACTCAGGCCGATAAGTATTAAAACGTGGGAAAACCTGGTACACCCGGAGGACATGAAAAAATCAAAGGAACTGCTGGAACGTCACTTTTCAGGAGAACTGAAATACTATGACTGCGAATGCCGGATGAAACACAAAGACGGGCACTGGGTCTGGGTTCATGACAGGGGTCAGGTAATTACACACACAGATGATGGCAGGCCGCTCATGATGTTCGGAACCCATACGGATATTACAAAACGCAAGGAGGCAGAGCAAAAACTTCAGGATAATGAGAAACTTCTGCAAATCATCCTGTCAATCTCAAATTCTTTCATCACCATTGCTCCTGATGCAGTAGATGACGGAATTCAGCAGGCCATCAGTCAGCTCGGTGAATTCGGCGCAGTAGATCGGTGTTATGTTTTCCTCTTTGATGACAGAACAGAGATAAGTATAAGTAACACCCATGAATGGTGTGCAGATGGTATTGAATCACAGAAATACAACCTGCAAACTGTGCCGTCCGGTGCTATCCCATGGTGGATGGCCAGGCTCAGAGCCAATGAAGTAATCGACATACAGAGAGTTGAAGACTTGCCGCCTGAAGCATCATTGGAGAAGGAGATTCTGGAAGTACAATCAATCAAGTCAGTCCTTGTGGTGCCAATCAGTATTCAGAACAGATTGATTGGATTTCTGGGTTTCGATTCTGTCCGTCAATCTCATTCATGGCCTAAATATAACATAACACTGATCAGAATGATGGCAGATATTCTTGCCAATGCACTTGAAAGAAAAAGAACAGAAACTATGCTGGTAGAAAGTGAAGAAAACTACCGCACCTTCTTTGAAACAATCGGAGATATGATTTTTGTCAGTAATACAGAAGGGCAGATTGTCTACGCAAACAGTGCAACATCACAGAAACTCGGCTACAGTCTGGACGAACTCAGGACGATGCATATAATTGAAATGCATCCGCAATCATCCAGAGATGAAGCAGTAATAATAGTGTCAGACATGCTCTGTGGCAAACGCAATACCTGTCCCCTTCCTCTCGCAAATAAAAACGGGTCGATCATACCTGTGGAAACACGTATATGGTTCGGGAAATGGAGCGGCGTAAATTGTATGTTCAGCATATCGAAAGATCTCACAAAGGAACAGGATGCTCTGCAGAAGTTCGATAAACTCTTCAGAATGAACCCGGCACTCATGTCGGTGACAAGAACTATCGACAGGACACTGGTTGACATCAATGATGCCTTTCTGAACACCCTGGGATATTCAAAAGAAGAACTCACAGGTAAAACCAGTAAAGAACTGAAGCTATTTGCAGATGCAGAGGAACTGGAACACATGATACAGATGATTGTAGAACATAGAAGTATCCGTGAATTCGAGACGAAACTGAAAACAAAAGACGGCCGTATCCGTGAAGGATTGATTTCAGGCGACATAATAGAAAGCCAGGGGGAAAGATATTTTCTGGCGGTAATGATAGATATTACTGACAGAAAAAAAGCCGAAGCGGAACGTGAAAAAAACATTCAGGAACTGAAGAAAGCCATAGCAGAGATAAAAACATTAAAAGGTTTTATACCGATCTGTGCCAGTTGTAAAAAAATCAGAAACGATAAAGGTTACTGGGAGCAGGTAGAAGCCTATGTTACCAGACATACGGAGGCTCGCTTCTCTCACGGTATCTGTCCTGAATGTGTGAAGAAACTATATTCTGATTTCTCATATAACGATGAAGATAACGGGATAAAGTGAAAAGAAGAGATAATCCGGGGAAGTTTATAGAATTATTTATAAAATATCATTAAAGGAAGGAAAAATTTATGAAAACCGGCAAACTTATTCTGTTTATTTCCATAATAACATTAATTTTATCTCCGGTAATATATGGAGAACCTTCTGATGATATTTCCCTGATGAAGATATGGGAAATTCTTAAAACAAAGGAATTCGTCGATCTCACACATGCTTTCAAACCGGGAATTCCTCACTGGCCCGGTTTCCCCGATGAGAAAAGAGAAACTCTATACTGGTATGACCCAGATGTTGGTTCACCTGGGAGTGGATTTTATGCCCAGTATTACTGTCATGCAGGTCAATGGGGAACCCATGTCGATCCGCCTGTCCATTTTGCAAGAGGACTTCGCACAGTGGATCAAATTGACGTAAAAGAAATGATTATGCCTCTGGTGGTTATCGATGTTCATGAAAAAGTCGAAAAAAATCCTGACTATACAATAACTATGGATGATGTAAAGGCATGGGAAGGAAAACACGGCACCATTCCTGAAGGTGCCTTTGTGGCAATGAGAAGTGACTGGTCAAAAAGATGGCCTGATATGAACGCAATGGAAAATAAAGATGTTAAAGGTATTTCCCATTATCCCGGATGGAGCTTGGAAGTTCTTAAATATCTCTATGAACATATAAAAATTACTGCTTCAGGCCATGAAACTACCGATACTGATCCCGGTCTTTCAACCAGCAAAGATGACTACTCTCTGGAGACATATATACTGAAACAGAACCATTATCAGATAGAGCTTATTACAAATCTGGATAAGGTGCCTGAGTCAGGAGCACTGGTGGTAGTAAGTTTTCCAAAACCGGAAGGCGGTTCAGGATTCCCGGCCAGGATTTTTGCCATAGTTCCATAACGTATCCCCTGTATCCCCGGTCAGGCGATCCCGGTTCAAATCCGTCGGACGAGTAACTATTAGGGGTTGTCAAGAAATAACCCAATCATATTTACGTCTATATCGTGACGCGTC
>CAYSLJ010000029.1:0-50948 GCA_964431735.1 uncultured Synergistia bacterium
CATTAACTATAATTTTCAGTAAAGGTGAATTTACCTGTCGTAAAAAAACGCAATTTTTCTATGCTTTAACATTAAAGATATCTTGACAATATAATATAATAATGATATTATATTGGTCTATGGGGCTGTAGCACAGTTGGAAGAGCGCTTGCATGGCATGCAAGAGGTCAGGGGTTCGACTCCCCTCAGCTCCATTATTTTTTTTCTAAAAAAGAGGTGACTTTCTTGATAAAAAATGAAATGCTAAAAATGCTTGGAGAATTAAAAGAAATATCTTCGAGAAACGAAAATCTCCTCTGGAATTTACAGAAGATTGAAGGAGAAAGGGTAAAGCTTATAGCTGAGATAGAAACTTCAGGTGCCAGACAGTCTGAGCTTATGAATAAATTTATAAATCTATGTGAAAATAAAGAATTACTTGATAAATTTAAAAATCTTTCAGAGGAAAAGGAGAATTTATTCAAATCTTTTACTGATGCCAGAAAAGAAGAAGAACTCCTGGAACTGGAAGGGAAAATTGTTGCAAACACTGATAAATGGGTAGAAAGTTTTCAAAATATAGTTACAGGTGTTTTGCAGAAGGCTAAATCAGAATAAAACATAAAAACAGGAAAATTTCAGGCATAGCTAATTAATTAATTAGCTATGCCTAAAATTTTGCCAAATTTTATGAAATTTTTGGAGGGAAAATAATAAAGGAAAGCGAAAATAAATTATAATAATTTATAATTCGAGTCTGTCATAAATTTTGTGTAAATATCTTATATAGCGAATTGACACAAAAAATGTTACACTCTCAATGATGACCAGGAAAATTTCCAAGTTGAAAGGAGTGAGCAGAAGGGAATCCCATAAAATTCGTTCCGGTAGAAATCTATAATAAAAATTAAAGAAGAGCTATGAAAGGAAGATGAAAAAAATATGAGAAGGACCATTTGGATAACACTTCTGGTAAGTTTAGTGGTCATAGGATTTATTGCACAGGCTAATGCAGCACCTTCTTTTGTTAAGAGTCAGACTATTAAAATTCCTAAAGGTTTTGTAGCAACAAAATTCAACGCACAGTTCAGTGTTGCTTCAGGCAAAAGCGGTCTGGCTTTTTATATGTGGGACTGGAAGATAGTAAACAGTGACGGATCAACAGTTTATCGTTACCGTGATGCCAATCCTCCGATGCAGAGCGGGCCATTATCTAAATTAGTTCTCGCTCCCGGCACATATTATGTATATGTTAATAAAGGGAGTAATTTAAGAGTTACTCTGAAAATTAATTATGAAGTAATGGATAACAGTGTCGGCAGATATGCCATTCCGGCCGGACATGCCGGTTATACTGTTCATGATTTTGACAGGGAAGAAGTTTTATTCTTTTCAGGTGATTGTGGATATTTTAAAGTAAAAGACAACAGCAGGCCTTATTATTTTGTTGAAACTCCTTCCTATATAAATCTGGATAACAGAACAGAACCTCTTTATTTTGCCACACCTGACAATTATTATATATTTGACGGAGGAGACGGCATTCCAATTTTGTACGATAAAGACGACAAGGTAGTAATCGTTGATAATGGAGACAAAAAACTTATCATAGTAGAACATGACGGTTTCTGAGAAATAATATAATAAATAAAAAATAAAAATGGCCCTTTTTCAGGGCTATTTTTATTTACAGTATGTTTAATTTCCCAGAAGTTTATCCCACCATTGTTTTTCTTTTTCTGCTTCAAATTCTTTTGTTTTTTCCTGCATTTTCATTTCCAATAGTTTTGCTTCTTCAGAAAGCTTCTCTATCTTTTTATCCCTGTCATAAGTCTGATTCGCAAGAACCTTATACTGTTCTGTCATCTGAAGTATAATCTTTTCAAATTCAGCAAGCTGCATATGAAGGCCATCTTTTTCTGCCTTCATATTTTCATATTCCAGAGTCTGCTGTTCATACTTTAATTTTATATCCTGATATTCCTGTAATGTATTCAAGTTAAGAGATTCCAGATCATGTTTCATATGTTCAATTTCTTCATCTTTAATCTGTATTAAATTATTCAGATATTCTATTTTCCTGTCTCTCTCTCTGGTCTGTTCTGCCAGTTCTTTATATTGCTCTGTCATTTGCAGCATAGATTCTTCTACTTCCTGAAGAAACAGTTCAAGTTCTTTTTTTTCTTTTTCCAGGATTTGATTTTTCTCGATTAACTTTTGATTTTCCTCAGAAAGATTATGTTCTGACTGATTAAAATTCCCATTATTATCGAATATTTCTTCCATAGACAAATCCCTCTTTTTGCAAGCTATCAGCTATCAGCAGTCAGCTTTATAGAAATTATATAACCCCATTAAACAGGGAAAATTCCATATAGATTCCTTAAATTCCTTTTTCAAGTCTTTCTGCGAGAAACTTCGGAAGACCTGCGTGAATAATTTTTTTAGCAGCACTTTTATAGTCATATTCTATTTGTTCAAAGGTTATATTTTTTTTATCGGAATCATAAATAAGATAACATGCCAGGGCTCCCTGACCTCTTGACTGTCCTACACTGCCAGGATTTATAAGATAAATACAATCAGGATTAACAGGAAAGGTTTTACCTCTTATAGAAGGATTAAATATAGCTCCATCTTCTCTTTTAAACCATATGGCCTGATTATGGGTATGACCGAAAAAACATATTTTTATATTCGACTTGCTGTATTCTAAAAGTTCAAAACTATTTTTTGCCTGAT
Source organism: uncultured Synergistia bacterium (assembly GCA_964431735.1). Lineage (GTDB taxonomy): Bacteria > Vulcanimicrobiota > SpSt-956 > SpSt-956 > JAKJGF01 > CALARM01. Next base: position 2,722 of record CAYSLJ010000029.1, read on the forward strand.
ATTTATAAGATAGATATTCATCTTTATCGACAGGTGAGCCATGAACCATATAAATAAAATCTCCTACTTCCTGATTTATGGTCAGTCTGGAAAGAAAATCTTTATTTTTACTGTCCAGTAATTCTCTTGTCCATATTATAGCTGTTCTTGCATCTGCTGTAAAATCATTACCTGTCTCTAAATTTATAGCTACTCTATCATGGTTTCCTAAAATTATATTAAAAGAATTTTCCCTTACAAGTTCAACACATTCATTGGGATTGGCACCATAACCTACTATATCTCCGAGACATAATATCCTGTCAATATTATCGCCTTCAATTTTTTTTAAAACTTTTTCCAGAGCATCTATATTGGAATGAATATCACTTATTACGGCATATCTCATAAAAAAAATTCCTCGATTTTTTAATTCGTAACGCGTAACGCGTTACGCGTTACGCGAGGATTATATTTTTAACCCGGTTAAATTATTATTATCAGGTCTTGTAAATTCAAGATTGGAATTATAAATCCTTCTAAAAATTAAAGTATTATTTTACCGGGAATTTTTATAGAAGGAATTTACTTTACATCGCCGAATTTATTGTTAGCTAATAATATTTTCTGAAGGAGTGGGTTAGATGCAGCTTACTTTTAAAGGGAGGAAATTCCCGGTAACAGATGCTCTGAAAAGTTACACGGAAAAGAGATTTCAAAAACTTGATAGACATTTTGATTATATCCGTTCTATAGAAGTTACTTTTGACACGGAAGGAACTCAGTATGTAGCGAAAGTTTTAATTGATGCTGATGGTAATATAATAAGAGGTGAACAGAGAAATATAGATCTCTATGCATCTGTAGACGGAGTAGTAGATGACCTGATGCGTCAGTTGAAAAAATTTAAAGAAAAGATGAGCAGAAAAAGACAGTCGGCAGTAATGGAAGCAGCCTCATCTGAAACTACCGTAGAAGAACCGGGAGAATTCGAAGAGGAAGAAGAAGTGGTTGTCGGTAAAATTGTAAAAACCAACCGCTTTGCCATAAAACCTATGTCAGACGAAGAAGCTGCAATGCAGCTTGAACTGTTACAGTATAATTTCTTTGTCTATTTAAATGCTCAAAAGGAAAGAGTTCATGTCATTTACAAAAGAAAAGACGGCAACTACGGTCTCGTAGAACCGGAATTCTAGTAAAAGAGATTACTTTTTTTTAGCCTTTAAAGCGCTATAATTAGTGGAGAGAAAAATCTCTCCACTAAAATTTTAATAGTGAGTGGTGAGCAGTGAATAGTGAAAAACAGGGGCGAACTGTGTTAGCCCGGTAACCGATAAAACACATCTCACGCATTACCCATCACGTATTTTTATCACCTCTCACCTCATAAAGAAGGTATGTTTATGCTTGGAATGTTACTTAAAATGATCTGGGATCCCAATAAAAAAGAAGTAAAAAAACTAAGAAAGATAGCAGATATTATAAATTCTTTCGAAGAAGATATAAAAAAATTAAACGATGAAGAACTCAAAGGAAAAACAGGAGAATTTCGTAACAGACTTGAAAAAGGCGAGAGTCTCGATAAAATACTACCTGAAGCTTTTGCAGTTGCAAGAGAAGCATCATCAAGGGTTATTGGCCTGAGACATTATGATGTACAGCTCATGGGAGGCATTGTTCTCCATCAGGGCCGTATAGCAGAAATGAAAACAGGAGAAGGAAAAACCCTTGTTGCTACAGCACCAATATATTTAAATGCTCTCACAGGTAGAGGAGTTCATCTGGTTACGGTAAATGACTATCTGGCAAAACGTGACAGCGAATGGATGGGCCCTGTATACAGATTCCTCGGACTTACGGTAGGTGTTATTCAGCATTCCATGGATCCACATGAAAGAAAAGATATATACAGCCGCGATGTTATATATGTAACAAACAATGAAATAGGGTTTGATTACCTGAGAGATAATATGGTATATGATATGGAAGACAGGGTTCACAGAGATCTCCATTTTGCAATTATAGATGAAGTAGATAATATTTTAATAGATGAAGCAAGAACTCCTCTCATCATATCAGGACGGGGCACAAAAGCGACAGATGAATATGCAAGATTTGCCCGTATTGTAAAAGATCTACAGAAAGATAAAGATTATACAGTTGACGAGAAAGCCCATTCCGTTCCTCTTACAGAAGAAGGAGTGGCAAGGGCAGAAAATCTTATAGGTATTCGTAATCTCTATGATAATGAAAATATAGAACTTACACATCAATTGACTCAGGCTCTTAAAGCAAAGGAATTATTTAAAAAAGATGTCCATTACCTCCTTAAAGACGGAGAAATTGTCATAGTAGATGAATTTACCGGAAGATTGATGTTCGGAAGACGATACAGTGACGGACTCCACCAGGCTATAGAAGCAAAAGAAAATGTAAAAATAAGAAGCGAGGATCAAACACTGGCTACTATAACCTTTCAGAATTTCTTCCGCCTTTATGAAAAACTCGGAGGTATGACCGGAACTGCCGCTACGGAAGAAGAGGAATTCAGAAAGATCTACGGTATGGACGTAGTGGTTATACCACCCAATATGCCTATGGTAAGAAAAGACCATGCCGATGTTATTTATAAAAGTGAACAGGCAAAACTCAAAGCTATCGTTGAAGAAATAAAAGAACTCAATAGTAACGGCGCTCCTGCCCTGGTAGGTACGAGGTCTGTGGAGATGTCAGAAATATTAAGTAAAATGCTTAAAAAGGAAAAAGTTCCTCATAATGTTCTTAATGCAAAATACCATGAACAGGAAGCAGACATCATATCACAGGCAGGAAGAAAAGGTTCAGTAACCATTTCTACCAATATGGCAGGAAGAGGAACTGACATAATTCTAGGAGGAGACCCGACAAAGCTTGCAACAGTAGACTTTAATGCTTCGACTTATGAAGAAAAGAATTATGAAGAATTTTACAGAAAATGGAAAGAAATCTGCGATAAAGAACATAAAGAAGTTGTAGAGCTCGGAGGGCTTCATATAATAGGTACAGAACGTCATGAGTCTAGAAGAATAGACAATCAGCTAAGAGGAAGATCGGGCAGACAGGGAGATCCGGGAAGTTCACGATTTTATATAGCACTGGAAGATGAACTCATGAGGCTTTTCGGCTCTGATAAAATTCAGGGATATATGGAAAAACTCGGTTATGATGATTCCATACCAATAGAACATTCCATTATAAGCAAACAGATAGAAGCGGCTCAGGCAAGGGTGGAAGCTCATCATTTCAGCATAAGAAAAAATGTTCTCGAATATGATGAAGTAATGAATCAGCAGCGTGAGGTAATATATGGAGAAAGATTGAAGGTACTCCATGGAGAAGCTCTGAGACCTCATATAATTAAAATGATAGAAGTCATCATTCAGAACAGAATAGATATTTATGCAAATACTGATATGAACAGAGAAGAATGGGATCTTCAGGGACTTATTGATACGATACAGGAATTCTTTTTATTAACAGATGAAATCCCTTTATCTGCTCTGGATGGAATGAAATCATCTGAAATAAAAGACTTTTTCCTTGACATGGCAGTCGGTGCCTATAAAAGCAAGGAAACGGAATTCGGCGAAGAAGCACTTAAAAGGCTTGAACAGATAATACTCCTCAAGATGATAGATACAAAATGGATAGATCACCTTGATGTAATGGATAATTTAAGAGACGGTATAGGCCTGAGAGGCTACGGAGGAAGAGATCCCAGAGTGGAATATGAAATTGAAGCCTTTGAAACATTCCAGGAAATGATGCAGAATATTCAGGAAGATACCGTAAGATTTCTCATAAGAGCAAAACCTGTTTCCGAAGCAGGCACTAAAAAGCATGAAAAGGTATTTGTCATATCGGGAACCAACAGAGATGAAGGGGCTGCAGTACGTACCGTAAAAAGAGGCCAGAAAATAGGAAGGAATGATCCCTGTCCCTGTGGTAGCGGGAAAAAATATAAAAAATGCTGTATTGGTAAACAGGCAGTAAAGCAGTGAGTGTGAGATGTGAAGAGTGAGACGTGAAGCGTTATAACCTGTTACAGATATGCGTGACTGGTAGCTTCACCACTTCACGACTCACTAGTCACGACTCACACAAAAATGGCATTATAATTGCAATATAAACATAGAGGAGAGTGATTGTCATGTTAGAACTGAATGAACAGGCAGTAGAAAGCCTTGAAACAAGAATTGGCGATATAGAGGTGTATCTTTGACCTGCCGGCAAAAAGAGAAGAAATCATTATTCTGGAACAGGCTATGTCTGCATCGGATTTCTGGGAAGAGCCGGAAAGGGCAAAAAATGTCAGTCAAAAATTTAATAATATAAAAGATGAAATCAAACGATGGAACATCCTGAAAGAAAGAATCAACGATGTAACTGAATATTTAAAGATCATAGATATAGAAGACGAATCTTTTAAAAAGGAACTGGGAAAAGAACTGACAGAAATAGACAGGGAGCTGGAAAAGCTGGAATTATCGGCTCTTTTAGATGAAGAATATGATGAAAGCAGTGCTATTCTTTACATACAGGCAGGTGCAGGAGGTACGGAGTCTCAGGACTGGGCAGAAATGCTCCTGAGGATGTATTTAAGATGGGCAGAAAGAAATTCTTTTTCTACAAAGATTGTAGACTGCTCACAGGGAGAAGTGGCAGGAGTAAAAAGTGTAACCTTCATAGTTTCAGGCAGACATGCCTATGGTTATTTAAAATCAGAAAAAGGCGTTCACAGGCTGGTTCGTCTGTCACCTTTTGATTCTGCCAGCAGGCGTCATACTTCCTTTGCTTCTGTAGATGTAATACCGGAGATAGATGACACTATAGACGTTAATATTAAACCGGAAGATCTTATAGTAGAGACTTTTCGTGCCAGCGGGGCAGGTGGCCAGCATGTCAACAAAACAGATTCCGCAGTAAGGATAAAACATATACCAACAGGTATTATTGTCCAGTGCCAGAACGAAAGGTCCCAGCATTCAAATAGAGTGACTGCTTTAAAAATACTTCATTCCAAACTTTTTGAACTGGAAAAAAACAGACAGAGAGAAAAACTCGACAATATAAGAGGTGAACATATGGATATTGCATGGGGCAGCCAGATAAGATCCTATGTATTTCATCCCTATAATATGGTAAAAGATCATAGAAGCCTTTACCAGACAAGTAATTCTACTGCTGTTATGGATGGAGAAATTAACAGTTTCATCTATAATTTTCTTAAATATCATAGAAAACTTAAAAATCAAGAATCTAAAAAGGTTCCTGTTGCAAAATAAAAAGGTGATGAGTAAAATGAAATATTTTATAGTTATTCTGATGGTTATTGCTCTGAGCAGTTCCGCCTCTGGAGCCGGTATTGGCGTTACCGTAAACCTGGATAATAACAATGGTTTTACTTCCCGGACTCCTCTGGGTGGTTTTTTAACTGATGCTATGAGAGAGGTTACAGGTGCCGATGTGGCGATGTTATGCAGCAGTTCCATAAAAGGTTCACTCTATAAAGGAACACTTGATATATCATCTTTTATAAACCTTTTTTATTATCCTGACGATAAAATAGTTGTAATGGGACTCAAAGGTTCTCAGATAAAAAATATTATGGAAAAAAGTGTGGGAACATATCCCGATGAAAGCAGTGACTTTCTGCAGGTTTCCGGATTAAAAGGAACATTTTCTCCTTCCAGACCTTCAGGAAACAGAGTAAATAATATTTACATCGGAAATAAATTAATGAACCCTGACAGTATCTACACTGTAGCAGTAGATGATAAACTGGCAAGCGGATTTTCAGGTTATATAGTATTCACCCGGGGAAAAATTATTAGCAGTAATGTTACTTTAAGAGAGGCTATGGAAATTTATGTAAAATCTCATTCTTCTATTTCCATGCCGGAAGAAGCAGGCTTAAAGGTAGACAGCGATTAAAAGGATTATAAAGATTTATATGAGAATCTTAACACGTAACGCGTGACGGGAGGAACAGCTTCTCATATAAATCCAGATTTAAATTTGTAAGCGTTCAGCTATCAGCAGTCAGATTTAATGTCATTAAATACTATTAGTTAAGACTATTTGTATAATCAGATTTTGTAATCTTTAGCTGATAGCTGACAGCTAATTACCGTTCCAAATAAGTTAGTACCCATATTAAAACCTGTCCCTGGCCGGACTCTTCCGGAAAATATATGATCCTGTTGCGGTAATTAGAGACTGTAAGAAAATAACCCTGGCAAATTATTAGAATGGTTATCATCCTCGCGTCACGCGTTACGCGTTACGCGTCACGATATAGACTGTAAATATGATGAGGTTATTTCTTGACAACCCCTACCTGCTGAACATTACTTAAATTTTATTAAGTAAAGACAAAAATTACCTTGACTTTTTCTCTTTTTAATGTATAATATAATTTAAAATTCAGGGCGGCGTAGCTCAGGTGGCTAGAGCGAAGGCTTCATAATCCTTAGGTCCAGGGTTCAACTCCCCGCGCCGCTAGTAGTTATAAAAAATCCCTCTTTCTGGAGGGTTTTTTTAATTGGCAGGCTTATGAAAGATACCTTCCTCAATAAATTAAAGGCCTATATACTTAAAGAGCATTTAACAACAAACGGAGACAGAGTTGCCATTGCTGTTTCCGGCGGTATAGACTCGGTAGTAATGTTAGATGCACTCTATAAACTTGCTTATGAACTTAATATTAAAACAGGTATTATCCACTTTCACCATAATGTAAGACCTTATGGATGTAAAGTAGATGCTCTCTTTGTAGAAAATCTGGCGAAAGAAAAAAAATTGCCCTTTATTATATCCTCTGCAGACGTCCCCGGTATAGCAAAAAGAGAAAGAAGAAGTCTTGAAGAAACAGGAAGAAGTGAAAGATATGCTTTTTTTTCTTCTCTGGTAAAGGAAGGGAAATGGGATAAAATAGCTCTTGCCCATACATCTGACGATCAGGAAGAAACATTTTTCATGAGGCTTTTAAAAGGAGCGGGTACTAAAGGCCTGTCCGGTATGACGCCTGTAAGAGATGGAATATATATAAGGCCCTTACTTAATACGGGCCGTAAAGAAATAGAATTATATGCAGAACATCACAGGTTATGTTACAGAGAGGATCAAACAAACTGGGATCAGAATTTTTTACGAAGCAGAATAAGACACAGACTGATACCTTTATTAAAAAGAGATTTTAACCCTAACCTTTCGGAAGCGCTGGAACATACAATTCATATATTCAGAACGGAAGACGTATTTCTTGACAGTCTGGCAGAAAAAGCATTAAATACCATAATAATTCCCGATGAAGAGTTAACACTCAATATAGAGATGCTGGAAGATTATAATCTTGCCCTTAAAAGAAGAATCCTCCGTCTCGCAATATTTAATATATTAAATAATTCTACAGACGTAAATTATGATTACATAGAAAGAATAATAAAATTACTTGCCGGAGAAACGGGGAAATTGTTAAAACTGCCTGGACTTATAATAAGAAAATCATATGGAACCTTAATTTTATCAAAAAAATCCTGTGAGTCAGAACCAGTGTTATACGAAAAATCACTCCCTGTTCCGGGAGAGACAATATCGGATTTTTTCGGAATAAAGGTAAAAATAGAAATCAGAGATTACAGTGACATTTCATATAATTCACCTTTCAAAGCACGTTTCGACAGAGCTAAGCTTCAGGAACGTCTTATATTAAGAAACAGACGTAAGGGAGATACATTCATTCCCCTGGGAATGAAAGGTAAAAAGAAGCTGAAAGATTTTCTTATAGATGAGAAAATTCCCGGTCATAAAAGAGACAGAATACCGATAATAACATCAGGACAAGACATACTCTGGGTTGTCGGTATGAGGATAGACGAAAGGTTTAAAGTAACAGGAGAAAGTAAAGAAATTATCCATATGGAAGTAAATTTTATAGAGTGAAAAATGAAAAGTGAAAGGTAGTATTTTCCACTCTTCACTTTTCACCATTCACTAATACAAGGAGGCATGTTAAATGAATATTGTAAAAAAAGTCCTTTTCTCTACTGAAGAGATAGAAGCAAAGGTTAAAGAACTGGGCGAGAAAATTTCTAAAGATTATGAAGGTAAGGAAGTGCTTTTCCTCGGTATACTGAAAGGAGCATTTCTTTTTATGTCAGATCTCTGCAGACATGTGGAGGGGCAAATTATGTTTGATTTTATGGAAGTCTCAAGTTATGGAGGAGGACTCTCATCTTCAGGTCAGGTAAGGATATTGAAAGATCTGGATGTAAATATTGAAGGTAAACATGTACTTATAGTGGAAGATATTGTAGACAACGGAATAACTCTTGATTACCTTATTAATTATATAAAAGTAAGGAAACCTGCATCATTAAAGATCTGTGCTCTTCTTGATAAAAAAGCTCACAGAAAAATTTCTCTTACCATAGACTATGCAGGATTTGACTGTCCCGATGAATTCGTTTTAGGGTACGGACTGGATTATCGTGAATTCTACAGGAATATACCTTTTATCGGTGTATTAAATAAAGAAATTCTTGGATAGTGTTTTTTTTACGACAGGTAGATTCATTTTTACTGGAAATTGTAATTGATTTCATAAATCTCTTAATCAGTGAAAAGTGAAAAATGAAAAGTGAAAAGAAAGTAAAATGACGTTTTTTTTCACTATTCACTCTTCACTTTTCACTCTGAATATTCTGCAAAAAGTTTCTTTTTCCATTCTATATAAAATTACCTGTCATTTTTAAAGGTAATAATGGTATATTGTAAAGAAGAGTTAAATATGCTATAATTTCATTTATCTATTTTTGTGCAGGTGTTAAAAATGTTTAAAAATCTAGCATTCTGGGTAATTCTTATTATCGGAGCAATATGTGCTTATTCAGTATTGAGTAATATAAACAAATCGCAACAGCAAATAAGTTATTCAGATTTTATTGAAAGTGTGAAAAAAGGAGAAGTAGAAAAGGTAGAAATATATTTCACCAAAAACGAACTTCTCGGAACAAAGAAAAAAAACAATGAAACCTTCAGGACTATTATACCGCAAGAAGATCCCTCTTTAATACCGGTCCTTACCGAACAGGGAGTAAAGATAGAATATAAAGAATCTGTAGATAACAGATGGTGGGTAACAATATTCTCCATATTCCCTTATATTCTGCTGTTTTTATTCTTCCTTCTCATATTAAGGCAGGCCCAGGCAGGAGGAAGCCAGGCTTTTTCTTTCGGAAGAAGCAGGGCAAAAATAGTAGATGACAAGCGTCCGAAGGTTACATTCAAAGATGTGGCAGGTATAGATGAAGCGGTGGAAGAAGTTCAGGAAGTTGTGGAATTTTTGAAATATCCTCAGAAATTTCAGGCTTTAGGAGCAAGAATACCTAAAGGAGTATTGCTCCTTGGCCCTCCCGGTTCAGGAAAAACCCTTCTTGGTCGTGCCATAGCAGGTGAATCAGGTGTCCCATTTTACTATATCAGCGGTTCCGATTTTGTAGAAATGTTTGTAGGTGTCGGTGCATCAAGAGTAAGAGATCTGTTTGAACAGGCAAAAAGAAGTTCTCCCTGTATAGTGTTCATTGATGAAATCGATGCAGTAGGCCGTCAGCGCGGTGCAGGCCTCGGGGGCGGTCATGATGAAAGAGAGCAGACACTCAATCAATTGCTGGTAGAAATGGACGGATTTGAACCGAATACAGGCGTAATACTGCTTGCTGCCACCAATCGTCCTGATGTTCTCGATCCTGCTCTTCTGAGACCTGGCAGATTTGACAGACAGGTTATAGTAGATAAACCTGATCTTCAGGGCAGAAGGGATATACTGGAAGTTCACAGTAGAGGAAAACCGTTTGCTTCCGATGTAGATCTTGATATTATAAGCAGAAGCACATCAGGTTTCTGCGGTGCAGATCTGGAAAATCTTCTGAATGAAGCTGCTCTGCTTGCTGCAAGACTGGATAAAAAAGCCATTGAGATGGAAGATCTTGAAGAAGCGATAGAGCGTGTCATTGCAGGTCCTGAAAGAAAAAGCAGGGTTATTATAGACAGAGAAAAATTAATACTTGCCTATCATGAAGGAGGTCATGCCCTTGTAGCAAAGCTTATACCTGATACGGATCCGGTGCACAAGGTAACAATACTTCCAAGAGGTATGGCTCTCGGATATACACTTCATCTGCCGGAAGAAGACAGACATATTGTCACAAAATCGGAACTTCTCGCAAGAATGACTGTTGCCCTGGGAGGAAGAATAGCAGAAGAACTGCAGTTTAATGAAATGAGTACAGGAGCATCAGACGATTTAAAAAAGGTAACGGAAATAGCCCATAAAATGGTCTGTGAATACGGTATGAGTAAGGAACTGGGTCCCCGTACCCTTGGTAAAAAGCAGAAACAGGTGTTTCTCGGAAGAGATATTTATGAAGACAGAAATTACAGTGAAGACATAGCAAAGAAAATTGATGAGGAAATAAAGCACATAGTAGAAGAACGTTATAAAATAGCCAGAGAAGTTATAGAAAACAACATGGAAAAACTTAAAAAAATTGTAAGTATACTTATCGAGAAAGAAGTTATAGATAAAGAAGAACTGGATGAGATTGTTCCCGGTATAGTCCAGGCAGTTTCCCGGGAAGAAGAAAAGGATAACGATCTTATTCATGAGAGCTATTTATAAAGAGTGAAGGGTGAAGAGAATATTTGTCTATTTTGTTCCTTCATAATTCCATTGAGCAATCTCAGTAGATTATATGAAAAAATTGTTTTGTTTACTGGCAGGTTTATTTGAATGTTTTCTGGTTATTCTTTTACTGGCTCTGTTTTCTGTCCAGTATATATATCCTGATATATTAATAAAATTTCTATGTCTTACGTTTAAACAGATCCAGTTAATTATAATGGCTCTGGGAGCAATAACTATAGCAGTGCTCAGTCAGAGGAGACTATCTTTGTTCTGGAAAACAGTTGCTATGTTAATATCTTTATTAATCATAATAGAAACTTATCTTATGAGTAGATGTTCTGTTTAATATAGAGGAAGGAGAGTATTATGTTGTCAAAAGAAACCTTTGAATTATTAAAAAACTCGTTAAAACCCGGTCAGGAAATCTGGGTATATACAAGAGGTGGTTCCGGAGGAGGAAATGGGGAGATAGTAGAACTTACAGATGAACTCTTAATTCTTGAAGGAGTTTATCGGGGAAGAAAATTTCGCCATTATTTTATAGTCACTACTATTGAAAGTATTAAAATCTATGAGGACGCCGAAAAATAATAATGAAAAACGTGAGTTTAATCTTACTCTGTTTTGTGCTATTTTTCATATTATCATCTGCTATTATGGCTCAAAGTACCACGCCGACTCCTGCTCCCTCTCCCCTTCAGGGAGAAGAGAATGCCAGCCATAGTAGCCAGAAGAAAATCATCTATATAACAGTAATAATTGCTCTACTGATAATCATCGCATTTGTATCCTTTGCCGTGCTGCGGGTAAGAGCAAAACTAAAACAGGCAGACAGTCACAGAAAACCTTTAACGAATCTGGCATCTAAAAATGCCGGAATTATATTTGACGAACGGTCGTCTGATGAGTCGTGAATAGTGAAAAGTAATTTGTTACATGGTAATATTATTATAACTGATACCCGGTCACTGACAATTAAATATCCCCTTTGTGAAGCGCTCTTAATTTTAAGAGATTGATGGAGTGAATGTACTTTGTTAAAAAGGCTTTCTCTTTATGGATTTAAGACCTTTGCAAAAAAAACGGAAATAGAATTCAATCATGGTATAACATGTATTGTAGGCCCCAATGGAAGCGGAAAAAGCAATATTTCAGATGCACTGAGATGGATTTTAGGTGAACAGGGCATGAAACCCCTGAGAAGCGATAAACTTACGGAAGTCATATTTGCAGGCAGTGAATTTCGTAAACCCCTTAATATATCTGAAGTAGTTATGCTGCTGGAAAATAAATCGGAACGTTTTCCCCTGAAATATTCAGAGATTGAAATAACAAGAAGAATTTACAGAGATAATAAAAGTGAATTTCTTATAAATCGCACACCATGCCGGTTGAAAGATATACAGGATATATTCCTGGATACAGGTCTTGGTAAGGGCGGAATATCTATGATCGGCCAGGGACAGATAGAAAAAATCATAAGCTCTGACCCGTCCGATAGAAGAGCTCTCTTTGAAGAGACTGCAGGTATTAATAAATATCAGCACAGAAAACATGAAGCCATGAAAAAACTCGAATCGACGGGGAACAATTTGCTCAGACTCTCTGATATCATAAAAGAAGTTGAAGACAGAATAGCACCTCTCAAACAGGAAGTAAACAAACTGGGCAGATTTAACCGCTATAAAGAAAGAGTGGAGGCTCTTCAGAGAGAACTCCTGCTTCAGGAATATTTTTCTCTGTATCAGAAAGATGAGGAAGCTCTCAACCATTTAAAACATGCTACAGAACAGGTAGATAATATTAAAGAAAATTTAAAAAATCTGGAAATAAACCATAACCATCTTTCAAAAGAACTGAAAGAACTCTCCAGAGACAAAGAGACATATGAAGTTCAGATAAACAGCCTTACAGTAGAGTTAGAACAGGTAAAAGGAAGAACTCATTCCTATATAACAAGAAGAAAAGAACTGAAAGAAAGACTTGCCAGTACATTACAATTAATGAGTTCACTGGAAGAACAGAAGAAAAAACTCATTGAAGACAGGGAAAAAGACACAGTAAGACTTGAGGAGTTAAAGAAAAAAGCGGAACAGCTGACTCTGGAAATTAACAGTAAAGAAAAAGAGCATAAAAAAGATCTGGAATATTTGAGCGAACTCAGAGAAAAATATAATAAATCCAAAGAATCAGTACTTACATGTGCTCAAAAAATAACAGAAAAAACAAAAGAAATGGATAAACTTTCTTCCGATCATGAAGAACTGAAAAGAGAAATGTTCAGGCTCCAGGAAGGAAGACGGGAAACTGTAGAAAAGATAAAAGAACTTGCTCTTCACAGAGATGATATATTAAAAGCTCTGGAAAAATTTTCTCTCGATAAAGATGATATTAAAAAAGAGATTGCTTCTCTGAAAGAAAAAAAGCAAAATCTGAACAGTTCTCTTGAAAAACTCAGAATAGATCTGGTTAATTTATTCAAAAATTTTTCAGAAAAAGAAGTGCGCCTTAATTTCCTGAAAGAACTGGAAAAAAGTTTTGAAGGTTATTTTCCCGGTGTAAAAGCAATTATGACTGCAAAAAAGAAAAACAGGGAATTATCAGGTATTACAGGTGTGGTGGGCTCTCTCATACAGGTTCCACAGTTATACGAAAAAGCCATAGAAGTTGCCCTTGGAGGCCATATCCAGGATATAGTAACAGAAACGGACAGAGATGCCAGGCTATCAGTGGAATTCCTCAGGGCAACAGGAAAAGGAAGAGCCACTTTTCTTCCTCTTAATATCATAAAACCGTCTTATTATGATTTTTCACGGGAAGGAGGATGGGTTAAACAATCTTCTGTCATAGGACAGGCAAGTAAACTGGTAGACTATGACGGAAAATATGAGAAAGTTATAAATTATCTCCTGTCCCATTTTTATATAGTAAAAGATCTCTCGTCAGGTGTTGAATTATTAAAATCATACAATCTTTCTGCCACTCTTGTAACACTGGACGGTGACATAATAAGACCGGCAGGAGCCATAACAGGAGGCAGTACGGAAAATAAAAGAACAAGCATACTGTCCCGTACAAGAGAAATAGAAGAGCTTTCTCTTCAGCTTTCTGAAATAAAAAACAGGAAAGAAGCGTTTCAAAATAAAGAGATATCTCTTCAGAAAGAAAGTGGTGTCATAGAAAAAACGCTGAAATTACACTTGGAAAAACTTTCATCTCTGGAAGCAGAACTTTCAGATCTGCTCAGGAAAAAAGATCGGGTAATACTCGAAGAAAAACAGCTTCAAGATAAATTGAAAGACCATGAACATAATGTGGAAGTAAATTCTCAGAAACAGAATAAAGTAAATCTGTCTATGGGAAATATTCAAACGGAAATAGTCATGTTAAGGGATAGAGAAAAAATTCTGGAGATTGAAAGAAAAGAACTGGAACGAAAACTTTCGCAACAGGAAGCTACAGAAGGTAAATTGCTGGAACAGTTAAACCAGTCCAGGATGGAACATGCAAGACATATAGAAGCATGCAGCAATCTTGAATCTTTCATTAAATCCAGGGCAGAACAGAAAAAACTGATGGAACACAATTATGCTTCATGTTCAAAAGAAAGAGAACATCTGCAGGAAAATCTATTGAAAATGGATAAAGAAGAAGGAGCAGATAATATAACACTCCGGGAACTCACTAAAAATTATGAAGAAACAGCAGAATCTTTGAGGAACAGAAAAAAAGAAGAAACATTAAAAGAAAAAGAGATCAATTCAACAGTTCACCATATTCATAAGCTCAGAGAAGATCTGATACAAAAAGAAGAAGTAAAACAGGAAATGCATATAATAAAAGCCAGGGTGAATGCAGAAAAAGAAATGGTAGAAGCAAAACTCCCGCCATCTTACAGTAAACCTGAATTTATCGATCCGGAGAAAATATCACAGGAAATGGAAACTCTCAGAAATAGAATGGAGAATATGGGATTTATAAATTATAATGCAGCAGTAGAATATGACGAACTGGATAAACGTTACAGATTTCTTATAGAACAAAAAGCAGATATGGAAGAAGCCATATTTTCCCTGAACAAAGTAATTGAAGATCTGGAAAAGACTTCAAGGAAAAAATTCAAAGAAACCTTCTCTCTTGTGTCGGCAGAATTTTCTGCCATATACTCTTCCCTGTTCCCCGGAGGTCAGGCTCATTTAACACTTACAGACGAAGAGAATATCCTGAAGAGCGGAATTGAAATAGGAGTTCATCCTCCGGGGAAAAGACTTCAGTCCATATCACTCCTTTCAGGAGGAGAAAAAACTATGGCAGCAGTTATACTGCTTCTGTCCATATTTAAAGTTAAACCGACACCGTTCTGTGTTTTTGATGAAGTAGATGCAGCTCTTGACGATACAAACACGGCACTTCTGGCCGATTGTATCAAAGATTTCTCAAAGATGTCCCAGTTTATCATCATATCACATAATAAAATAACCATGGAAAAAGCTGATGTGTTATATGGCGTTACAATGGAAGAGCCCGGTATATCTGATATAATATCCATAAAACTGGGAGATCCTGTTCTGGATGAAATCATGAAAGAAAAAGAAGAAGTTTGTATATGAAACTCGTGACGCGTAACGGGTGACGCGTGACGGGAGGCTAAATATTTATGCAAGACTAAAGATGGTGAATTCAGCACAGGCTATACCTGGTGAATATCATTATTATTTAATTATTACGCGTGACGCGTAACGCGTTACGCGTCACGATTATATTAAGGAGGAAAAATGTTTAAATTATTTAAAAGCGACAACTGGCTTACAAAAATAAAAGATGGTCTTTTAAAAACAAGAGACAATCTGACTGCAAGGGTAAAAAATTTATTTTCCGGGAGAAGTAAAATAGATGAAGATCTGTGGGAAGAACTTGAAGAATTACTTATATGTGCTGATATGGGTGCCCAGACTTCAATGAAAATAATTGAAGAGTTACGTAAAAAGGCAAAAGAATTAAAAATACAGGAACCGGAACAATTAATAGATCACCTTAAAGAAATCATAAAAAACTGTTTTGCAAACAGAGAACTGGGACTTTTTACTGCAGAGAACAAACCTACTGTTTATATCATGATAGGTGTAAACGGTTCCGGAAAAACTACAACAATAGGGAAACTGTCTCATAGACTTAAAAGCGATGGAAATAAAGTAATCATAGCTGCAGGTGACACATTCAGAGCAGCGGCAATAGAACAGTTAGAAGTATGGGCCACAAGAGTCGGCGTTGAAATTATAAAAAACAAACAGGGTTCCGACCCTGCATCTGTATGTTTTGATGCCATACAGGCAGCAAAAGCCAGAGGAGCCGATTATCTCATCATAGATACTGCAGGAAGACTGCAGACAAAATATAATCTTATGAATGAATTGAAAAAAATAGGAAAAATCATATCACGGGAAATACCTGATGCCCCTCATGAAACACTTCTGGTTCTGGATGCCACTACAGGGCAGAATTCCCTGTCACAGGCAAAAATCTTCAATGAAGCAGTACCCCTTACCGGTATAGTGCTTACAAAACTTGACGGCACTGCAAAAGGCGGGATGATAGTTGCCATAGAGAACGAACTCGGTGTGCCGGTAAAACTGGTAGGTGTTGGAGAAGGTATGGAAGACCTTCAGGATTTCGCCCCTCAGGTTTTCGCAGATGCATTGTTTTAATTAAAATCTCTTGACATTACTTACCTATTTTATTATAATTAATTTTTAGCCATTTATTGGCATATTTTTCGTAATTTAAAGACAGGGATTACATAAAAGCAATGTGAAGAAATCTATAAATAATGAGTATCTGACAGAGATTCTACTCACTATTCACTATTCACTACTCACTATTAAACTACTCACTACTCACTGATAAAGGAAAAATTATTATGTTTGAATCTTTAGGTGAAAAACTCCAGGCAATATTTAAAAATTTAAAGCGTAAAGGTAAACTGAATGAAAAAGATGTAGACAGTGTATTAAGAGAGGTTCGTCTTGCCCTGCTGGAGGCAGATGTAAGCCTTCTCGTAGTAAAGGATTTTACAAAACAGGTAAAAGAAAAAGCAGTGGGACAGGAAATATGGAACAGTCTTACACCTGCCCAGCTTGTAATAAAAATAGTTAAAGATCAACTCACAGAAACTATGGGCAGTACTAACAGCAAGTTAGGCTTTGCTCCAAATCCTCCCACAATAATCATGCTTGTAGGACTTCAGGGTTCAGGTAAAACCACATCTGTAGCAAAGCTTGCCATTCACCTGAAAAAACAGGGAAAAAGCCCTCTTATGGTTGGGGCAGACATTTATCGTCCTGCTGCCATACATCAACTGGAAGTACTGGGAGAACAGTTGAAAATTCCAGTATTCAGTATGGGAGACAAACAGGATCCTGTCAATGTGTGTGCGGCAGCAATAAAAAAAGCTGCATCTCTTGGCTGTGATGTCATATTAATCGATACTGCCGGAAGACTTCATATAGACGAAGAGCTGATGAATGAACTTAAAAATATAAAAGCCAGGGTAGGCCCTCATGAAATACTGCTGGTAGTAGATTCCATGATAGGTCAGGAATCGGTAAATGTAGCAAAAACCTTTGAAGAGCAGATAGGCATAGACGGTGTTATACTTACAAAGATGGACGGAGACGCCCGTGGAGGAGCAGCACTTTCTGTAAAATCTGTTACAGGGAAACCGATAAAATTTGTCGGTATAGGAGAAAAGACAGATGCTCTGGAACCGTTTTTCCCTGACAGAATGGCATCCAGAATACTCGGTATGGGAGATGTACTGAGTCTTATAGAGAAAGCAGAAGCAACCTTTGATGCGGAAAAGGTAGAAGAACTGGAAGAGAAAATAAGATCTCAAACATTCAATCTGGAAGATTTTCTGCAACATCTGCAGCAGGTAAAAAACATGGGGCCCCTCGATCAACTTGTAGGTATGATACCGGGTCTGTCCAATATTGCAGGTGCATCTGATATAAAGGTAGATGAAAAGAGATTTAAAAAGCTTGAAGCGATAATTTATTCTATGACACCTGAAGAAAGAAAAGATCCGGAAATAATAAGATCGAGCAGAAAAAAAAGAATTGCCACAGGAAGCGGGAATTCCGTAGCAGAGGTAAATCAACTGTTAAAACAGTTTAAAGAAGTCAGAAAAATGCTAAAGCATGTATCTGATATAGAGAAAGTAGTCAAGAAAAAAGGAAAAGGGAAATTTAAACTCTTTAATTGATAATGTTAAAAAAAGACAGATGATTTTACATATACTGAAAGAGAGAAATTTGTTAGAGAATATTGAGAGTGAAAAGTGAAAAAAATTGGATTTTACTTACTTTTCACTATTCACTAATTAATAGATTTACAAAATTAAGTGCAATTTCCAGTAAAAGTGAATCTACCTGTCATAAAAAACACTATCCAAAATTATCATTGATTACAAATATAATTTGTGATATAATATATCATTCAAAATACATTAAAGTGAGGTGAATAGATCTGGTTGTAAAAGGAGAATAATCTCCTGAGTATTTTGTTCTTGAAAAAATAAAATGTAACAACCATAACAAACATGTCTGTTAGGATGCGCTTAAGAAGAATTGGAAAAAAGAAACAACCCCAGTATCGCGTTGTAGTAGCAGAAGCACGTTGTCCGAGAGATGGAAGATTTATAGAAACTGTCGGTCATTATGATCCTAAAAACTCTGCTATAACAATCAAAGAAGAGAAAGCACTTTACTGGCTTTCCTGCGGTGCCCAGCCTACTGAAACAGTAAGAAGTCTTTTAAGACAAAAAGGCATATGGGACAAGTTCCAGGAAATGGGTAAAGAGAAGAAGGAGGTGTAACGAATTGAAGCAATTGTTGGAAATGCTGGCTAAATCACTGGTTGATCATCCAGAAGCTGTAGAAGTAAGTCAGGTTGAAGGTGAACGATCAATCATTTTAGAAGTCAAGGTTGCTCCAGATGATATGGGAAAGGTTATAGGCAAGCAGGGTCGCATTGCTCAAGCATTAAGGACTATAGTTAAAGCTGCTGCAGTTAAAGAAGGTAAAAAAGTAATGGTGGAAATAATCCAGTAATCAGAGGTGAGAAAGCTTTGCAGAAGATTATACTCCGTAGACCTGTTTCTGTTGTGGCAGTCATGACAGAGAATTTCCGGGATCAAATGATTAAAGAAGCGGAGAATACTCTAAAGAGAATCGAAGAAGATTTGAGGCAAATAGAAACAGAATCAGTAAAATATATTGCTTCCGTTTCACTCCAGAATCCTCAGCAGGCTTCATCTCTAACTCAGCA
Source organism: uncultured Synergistia bacterium (assembly GCA_964431735.1). Lineage (GTDB taxonomy): Bacteria > Vulcanimicrobiota > SpSt-956 > SpSt-956 > JAKJGF01 > CALARM01. The sequence continues at coordinate 21,752 of CAYSLJ010000029.1, forward strand.
GATGAATGAAGAAAAGCAGAGATTAAAAACCACTCAGACCCAGCTGGATAAAAAGATAATGGAACTGGAAAATATAAAAAACGGTACAGAAGTTCCATTCCAGACTTTCGACAGTTTTATTGAAGTAGGAGTAGGAGATAATTTGTATAACAAACTTAATAAAACGGTTGTCGTAATTAAAGACTGGGTGGTTACTGATATCAGAGAAAGTTGAGTTGGGGAATATTTGTGTTTTAAAGAAGATAAAGAATTAATTATTACTATTGGTCAGATAATTAATTCTTTCGGGAAAAACGGAGAAGTAAAAGTCAGGATTTTAACCGATTTTCCTGAAAGATTTAAAACTCTTTCAACAATTATACTTTCCATGTCAGGTGAAAGAGAAGATAGTAAAGCCAGAGTTCTTGGAGTAAAATATTATAAAGATTTCGTAATATTGCAACTGGATATTTCCAGCTCTATAGAGGAAGCTCAGGCTCTGAAAGGTTTTTTTATATGTGTAAAAAAGGAAGAATTATATCCTCTTCCTGAAGGATCTTATTATATATTTGAACTAATCGGTTTAAGTGTTTTCTCTCAGGAAGGTGAATTACTCGGTATTTTGCAGGATATATATACACAATCTGCCCAGCATCTTTATGTAGTAAAAAACGGAGAAAAAGAAATATTAATTCCTGGAGTAAAGGAATATATTTCTGAAATAAATCCCGGAGCAGGCAGAATAGTTGTAAATTCTAAAGGGGGATTATTCTGAATAGAGATGGAGTTTGATGTTGTAACTCTTTTTCCCCACATGTTTGATCCGGTTTTCAACTGCAGTATAATGGGTCGTGCCAGAGAAAATGAACTCTTTAAACTCAGAGTTCATAATCTGAGAGATTTCACAGAAGACAGGCATAGAACAGTAGACGATTATCCTTTCGGCGGCGGCAGAGGTATGGTAATGAAACCGGATCCTATATGGAATTCTGTTGAGTATATTCGCAGTAATTTCAAAAAGGAAAAACATAAGATCTTTCTTATGTCACCTGCGGGAAAAGTATTTAACCATAATATGGCGATGGAATTATCACACCTGGAACAGATGGTTTTAATCTGTGGCCACTATGAGGGAGTAGATGAAAGAGTAATAGAATATCTGATAGATGACGAAATATCCATAGGAGATTACGTCTTATCAGGAGGGGAGTTACCTGCTATGGTCATTATTGAAACCATAGTAAGACTTATACCAGGTGTACTTCCCGATGAGTCTGTACAGACAGATTCTTTTTATTCTTCTATCCTTTCTTTTCCTCAGTATACAAGACCGAGAAATTTCAAAGGCTATGAAGTGCCGCACGTTCTTATATCGGGCCATCATGAAGCTGTAAGAAAATGGAGAAGAATTAAAGCAATAGAAAAAACTCTGGTATGCAGACCGGAACTTTTAAATAATCTGGAATTAACAGATGAAGATAAAAAGATTATTGTAGAAATAAATGAAAGGCAGGTGTTAAACTGAAAAAATAGAAGAGAGAGCATTATCGCCGAAACTGGCACGATACATACACTCTCATAGCGGATTTCTATTATTCAGTATGAATTAACATGAGCATTATAAAATTGATTGAACAGGAATATCTAAAAAAAGAAGGTATACCGGATTTTGTTCCCGGTGATACTCTTCGTATCCATGTTAAGGTTGTAGAAGGTGACAGAGAAAGAATACAGGTTTTCGAAGGTATTGTAATAAGCATGAGAGGTTCTGGATTAAACAGGACCTTTACAGCAAGAAGAATCTCTCATGGAGTAGGTGTAGAAAGAACTTTCTTGCTTAACTCTCCCAGAATTGACAAAATAGAAGTAAAACGTAAGGGAGATGTAAGAAGAGCCAAACTTTATTATTTAAGGGGAAAAGTTGGTAAAGCTGCAACTAAAGTTAAAGAAAAACATGCAGTTCAGGCATAAGTGTCTTTCTGCAAGATTTTCTATAATGAGAATCGTAACGCGTGACGCGTGACGCGTGACGTGGAGAATACATTCTCATCTTTCGTTGTGGCCACAGGTCTGGGGAGTGTTCAAATAATAGCCGGCCAGGCTGTTATTAATGAAAGGTTGAGGTATTATTTTGCGGGTAATAGATCTTGAAATTTTAATAGCTGTATTAATAGTCGCCAGAATAGTAGCTAAATATATAACTTTTTCTGCTGACTGGAAAAGTGTAATAAATGAATATTTAGACGCTATTATTATAGCAGGACTTACAGCATTATTTCTCATAAGCTATATAGTAAGGACGTTCTATATTCCTTCCAGTTCTATGAAACCAACCCTGCTGCCCTATGATTACATACTGGTCAATGAATTCATATATCGTTTCACTGAGCCACAGAGAAGGGATATAATAGTATTCAAACCACCTAACAGAAAAAATGCACCTGATTATATAAAGAGAGTAATAGGTCTTGAGAACGAAGTTCTCGAAGTAAGAGATGGAAAAGTATTCATAAACGGTACCCCTGTTGAGGAACCATATATACCGGCTGATCAGAAGCCGGACTATCAGTGGGGGCCTCAAAAAATACCTGAAGGAAATCTGTTTGTTATGGGAGATAACAGAAATAACAGTGAAGACAGCCATGCATGGGGCTTTCTTCCAAAGAAAAATATTGTAGGAAAAGCTTTTGTTAAATTCTGGCCCCCCGGAAGAATGGGAATTTTGAAATAGTGAGTAGTGAGTAGTGAGTAGTGAATAGAACTACTCACCGCTCACGTCTCACCTCTCACCGCTCACCACTTAACACCTTACTGTTTACTAACTGACAGTTTGTTTCACCCAGGAAAGAAGGTAATATATTATATGAAGGAATCATGGTTTCCCGGACATATGATGAAAGCCTATCACAGGCTGAAAGAATTAATAAGGGGTGTTGATGTGGTAATAGAAATAAGAGACAGCAGAGCACCTTTAAGTACAGGGAATGAAGGTCTGGAAACATTATGCCACCATAAAAAATTACTCCTTCTCTTAAATAAAGAAGATCTGGCAGAACCTCTCTATACGGAAAAATGGATAAATTATTTTAACAGCAGAGAAAGGAAGACCTTTGCCATAAATTCCAGAGCAAAAACCGGCATAAAACCTGTTATGGCGTATCTTCAAACAGTACTGGAACAGAAAAAAATCGACCTTGCAGTTAAAGGCAGAAAAGATGCAAAAATAAGAGTTATGGTAGTCGGTATCCCCAATGCGGGGAAATCAGCTTTTATAAATGCCATCAGTAAAAAAGGACAGGTTAAAGTCGGGAAAAAAGCAGGCCTTACAAGAGGAGAACAGTGGATTAATATTTCCGAAGGCCTGGAATTACTGGACACCCCCGGCATTTTGCCGTTTTCCAGAAAAGAAGATTCTTACTGGAAACTTGCCATTACAGGCTCACTGAACAGAGAAAAACTCGAACCTCTTAATGTTCTGGAAAAATTTTACAGTATGTTCCACAATGATTCTCTATGGTACGGAGCAGTAGATATTTACAGTTTTCTTAATAAAAAAGGAACAGATTACTCTTTCTTTATAAAAGGAGGAGAAATAGATATGGAAAAAACTGCCGGGAGATTCTTGCAGGACCTTGGCGAAGGTAAAATAAAAGAAAGATTGACACTTGAATTTCCGGAATAAAGGTCAGATATTTAACCGCCATATGGTAAAATTTAATACAGATGCAAATGTTACCCACACCAGGTAAGGGATAAATAAAATAGCCGCAGGTAAAGATACCTTCCACGTAAGATACACATAAATTCCAATAGAAACCCAGAGAAAACATATAACGATAAAAGCAAGGAACGGATTATGGAGACCGAAAAAAACAGGACTCCATATGCTATTAAAAAAAATTTGAATAAAATAAACAATCAAAACAGTTTTTACAGGTTTACTGACTCCTTCCATCCATACAAGCCATCCTGAGAGAGCTATGAATATATAAAGAAGAGTCCATACAGGGCCGAATAGCCATGCAGGCGGATTCCATAAAGGTTTTTTTAATGTTACATACCAGGTAGTCACGGAAGCGGACGTAAAATATCCTCCGAAACCGGCAATAGAGAAACATAGAAGTAAAAATAAAAATAAGACTAAATATTTTTTCATAATCCCCTCATAAAAAACATAATTTATTTTTTATTTATTAATTATACCACAAAAACCCACTGAATACCACTCAGGACTGGCAGCGATAATTATTCCACTGGTTTGACAAATAACCGACAAATCTCTGCGTGGTGCTCTTACGCAAAAAAAATATCGCCTTCGTCTATTTCTGTATTTATCTGAGCAGTTGTCTGGGACGAAATATCCAGGGCCGGTACATTACGAACCGGCCTTTTTGATTTCGTGCAAATTTACTGGAAAATATTATATGTATTGGTATAAACGAACTGCATTAACCAGTTTATATTTACATTTACACGATCATCCGCATGTGTACCCGTGGGAACTTTGCCATGGGCAACACCTACATCTACAGTAATATAATAGGGACGAGTTTCATTTGGTAAAGATAGAACGATGGGGGTGGTATAAGCTTTACTATAATTTACACTGCAATCGTTACTGGAATAGTTGGATATTTTGCTTTTAACATCCATGGTATCAGAGTCCTTAAGATAAATATTATAATAAACATTGTTATTACTGTTTATAAGCTGGCTGGTTATACTCCCGCTGTTATTAGGGAATATACTGGCAGAAATGTTAGAAAGGTCATCGGGAGCCGGATCAGGGATAAATGGAAAGTGGATTGTATACATTAATCCAAGCTTTTCGTTCTTCTGTAGTATAGCAAATAAAGATATAAACATATTATGTAAACTTGATCCGGCAAATTGTTAGAACAATTAGTATCTTCTTCTCTTTCCCGTTAATCGCAGGAATCCCGGTCTTTTTCATAGGTCTTGACAAAACTCTTATATTAATATAATATATATATGTAATATATTAATATAAGAGGTGAATGTAATATGTCAAAACAATATGATAGTCTTACTAATTTATTGAACCGTAAAACTTTCGTCGAGTATCTTGAGGAAAATCTTCAAAAAAACAGTGACAGAAATTTTGCCATGGCTATTATGGACATTGATATGTTTAAAGAATTCAATAACAGAGAAGGCCATCTTATGGGTGACGAAATCATAAAACAGATAGGGGAAATTCTTAAAAGCAATGCAAGACCGGGTGAACTCATAGGGAGATACGGAGGAGATGAATTTATTCTATATTTTCCCGATACAACTTCTGAAATGGCTCTTATTTTTCTGGAAGAAATACGTAAATTGATTGCAGATACTGTTTTTACCCTGAGGGTGCAGAACAGGTTCTTAAGACAGAGAGTTTCCGTCAGTATCGGAGTGGCCTTATATCCGAAAGATGCAAAAACAGGAACAGAACTCTTCAGAAAAAGTGATGAAGCACTTTACAGGGCAAAAAATGAAGGTAGAAACAAAGTCTGCCTGTCTGCCGGCGAAGAGAGAATGAAATCTAAGACCAATTTTTACAGCAATCATCAACTGGAAAGGCTTTCACTCATAGCAAAAGAAACAAAGAAAAGCGAGTCTTTTCTTCTTCGTGAAGCCCTGGATGACCTTATAAAAAAATATACCGATATAAAACAGAAAGAAAATACCCTTCTGGAAGTTCAAATAGGGAAAGGTCTTATAGATTTAGTAGACCCTTCAAAAGGTGGGGCCCTTCTTGAAGCAATTACAGACATAAGAAAAGATATAGAAAAAGAACTGGGTTTTATTCTGCCGGGAGTGAGATATAGAGACAATCTCTCTCTAAAACATCTGGAATATGTTATTATAGTAAGAGACAACATAGTGGAAAGAAAAGAACTTTCAGAATTCAATGAACAGAGTAAAGACGTAATAGCACAGCACCTGAAAGAAACGTTTAAAGAGCATATAACGAGACTTTAACAGTAATTTATATGAGAATCGTAACGCGTAACGCGAGGATTATAGTGTATTTCATAAATTATTAGAATTTAAATAATTCGTAATGCGTAATGAGTTATTATCCCTTCGCATCACGCATCACGCTTTACGCATTACGAGGTTATTACTAGACCTGAGCATGAGCATGTAATAAATTGCATCCTCCCGTCACGCGTTACGCGTTACGCGTTACGAGAATAAAATATGCATTATTTATACTCACCTCAGTAATTATAGATTGTTATGAAATTAACTATAACTGTAATTTGTTATGAACTACAATATAATATTCTATAAATAATTAATCTCACTATACAAAAGGAGCTTTCTTATGGAATATACTGCAGGGCCATGGCTTTTTGACAGAGGACTCATAATAAGTCTTTTCGGAGATATTCTTGCAGAACTTCCATGCCGCGATGAATATTATCAGGGGAACGGCCGTCTCATGGCTTCTTCCCCGGAAATTTACAGGTATCTAAAAAAAATGATAGTTTCTATGGAAGAAGCAAGAAACATCATAGGTGAAACATTACCTGACTATGACACGGAAAAATGGGACAAAATTCTGCAGGAAGCCAGAGATGTAATCAATATAGTAGAAAAAGTTCTTGAATAGTGCTCTCACAATCTGTTATAATATCAGGGGAAAAAATAAAATGAGATATATAGAACCTGTATTCAGACCTCCTTCGGAAGGAGACAGCTACATACTTCAGATTACTTACGGATGCAGTCATAACCGATGTTCTTTCTGCGGCATGTACAGAAAAAAACAGTTCTCTATCAGACCCCTGGAAGAAATCCTTGAAGATATAAGAGATGCATCAAAAGTAATACCAGGGACAAGGAGGGTTTTTCTTGCAGACGGAGATGCTTTCATATTAAAAACAGATTTTTTAATCTCTGTACTGGAACATTTAAACAAAGGGTTTCCACATCTTCAAAGGGCCGGCATATATGCAAATCCTCATGGTATTTTGAGTAAAAGCAATGAAGAACTGGGAGAATTAAAAAAGCTGAAGCTATCCATATCCTATCTGGGACTGGAGAGCGGCAGTGAAGATATATTAAAATCGGTAAATAAAGGTTTTACGGCAGAAGAAATGATAAATTGTGTCATAAAAGCACAGGAATGTGACATGAAAATGTCTGTAATAATACTGCTCGGTCTCGGAGGAGATATATATTCAAAAGAACATGCCCTGAAAACTGCAGATGCGCTTAACAGGATGAATCCGAAATATCTTTCTGCTCTGACTCTTATGCCTGTTCCCGGAACACCGCTTTATGAAGATTACAGAAAGGGAAACTTTAAACTCATTGAAGCAGAAGATATGTTAAAAGAACTGAGATTAATAATAGAACATCTGGAACTGAAAGGGACAATATTTCGTTCCGACCATGCCTCAAATTATCTCCCTTTAAAGGGCCGCTTTCCGAAAGACAGGGAAAATTTACTTTCTAATATCGATTACACTCTGGAACATATAAATGAAGAATTCTCTATTATACCCGAATTTTTAAGAGGCCTTTAGATATCCAGATAAGTTTTTATTGATCCTTTAACTAACTCTCTTGTATGTTCCAACTGTATAGTTCCACACTTTTTACCGAGTCTCTTCTTATCTAAAACTCTTATCTGATGGGCCATTCCTATTGAATCTATCGGTAAACCTGTCTCCGAGGCACTTAAAAAAATTTCTGTCGGATAAACCCTTCTTTGTTCCTTTACCGATGTCAGAGATATTATTGCTACAACAGGCAGTGTCTGATTGACTTCTTCCGCAGAAATAACAAGAACAGGCCTTACACCTGACTGTTCTGAACCTTTTGTCGGATTAAGATCTGCCCAGAATATTCCCCATTGATAATCTACCACTCACCATCACTTCTTATCGATTCCCCGTCAGATACATCAAAATCCCTCATACAATCGTTCAGATCCTTCATAAAAAGAGGATCCTTCGAAGCTTCTAACATAGTTTTATAAAGTTTTTCCTTTTCAATTTTTGTCGAATATTCCTCTAAAGCCTGTTTTACACCGCTATTTAAAGAAGGAATGTAATTCTCTCTGGCATATTCCTTAAATTTTTCCAGCAGAACTACAGGTATTGAGAAAGTAACATTTTTTAGATTTCTCATAAAATATCACCTCAATATATTGTATATTTCTATTGTACTATATACATTACAAATATACAATATGAGTTAAAAATTTTCATTCAAAAACTCAACAGCCACCCTTGCAAGTGCTGCTGCTCCGTGAGCCATGGCTTTCTCGTCGAAATCAAATTTCGGATGATGGTGGGGATAGGCAGTATTTTCTCCCTCTCCCCTGCCTCCGAGACCCATAAATACGGAAGGGACTTTACTGGCAAAATATGAAAAATCTTCTGACCCCATAATGGGATGTTTTTCTCTGTGCAGATAACCTTCAGGCAGGAAATCTTCCAGATAGTTCCATACTTTATCCGTTAAGGTTTCATCATTTATTCCCACAATATATCCGGGAATAAAATTTACAGCACATTCTCCGCCTGACATTTCCGCAGTAGCTTTAGAGATTTTCTCCAGCCAGTAACGGAGGTCTTCTCCTGTTTTATCATTTAAATAACGGATAGTACCTTTTAAACATACCCTGCCAGGTATAATATTGCTCTTTGTTCCTCCTTCTATAATACCTACTGTAAGAACTGCAGGTTCAATCGGGTCTATATGACGGGAAACAATATGGTGTAACTCCACAACGATTTTCGAGGCAATAAGGATTGTATCTACAGATTTATGAGGCACTGCGGCATGACCGCCTTTTCCCGTTACGGTAATTTCAAAATCATTCTGAGCTGCATGACATGGGCCTTTAAGAAGCGTTACAACACCACTTTTCGTAGCAGAATCTATATGAAGTCCTATCATAGAATCTACGGAAGGATTTTCCATCACCCCGTCTTTTATCATAGGAAGTGCGCCTCCGATACATTCTTCTGCAGGCTGAAAAACAAGTTTTACGGAACCGGGAAATTCTTCTCTGAGCTCGTGAAGAATTCTTGCTGCTCCCAGGAGCATTGCCACATGACTGTCATGGCCGCAGGCATGCATAATACCTGGTTTCCTGGAAGCATAGGGCACATCTTTCTGATCTGTCAGTGGAAGAGCATCCATATCGGCACGAAGACCGATACATTTTCCTTTACCGGCTTTACCTTCAATAAGACCAGCTATACCGGTTTTACCAATTCCTGTCTTATAGCTTATTCCGATATGCTCAAGCTGCCCGGCAATTAATTCAGCAGTGTCATATTCTTCCATACCAAGTTCAGGATTTTCATGGATCTGTCTCCTTATTGAAGTCATAAAGGGCAATAAATTCTGTGCTTTCTCCAAAATATTCAAATTATCTGTCATAGTTAAAACCTCTTTTCTTTAAATCGTAACGCGTGACGCGTGACGCGTGACGCGAGGAATAAGATGCCGTAATAAATAACAATGTAACACAAAAAAAATAAAACTCTGTCAGATAAATCACTTATAGTGAGTAGTGAGTAGTGAATAGTGAGTAATGTCCTATTCTTTTCACTTTTCACCATTCACTTTTCACTCTAATTAAATTCTAATCACTTATGAAATACACTATGAAGGAAGAACGCAAAAATTTAACGAATTATAAAAGGTTATAATTATCCCGTGACGCGTAACGCGTCACGCGTCACGATCTAAAGGAGGTTATCTATAAAATGTCTTCCCATGTACTTCCAATTACAAAAATAGTATTCTATAAACATGGTGTCGGTTTTTTCGAAAGAAAAGGGATTATTTCAGGAGAGAAACATCTAAAGCTGAGCTTTAAAAAGAAAGACATGAATGACATACTGAAAAGTCTTATAGTTCTGGACAGAGACCCTGCAGGGAAAGTTGTGAGCGTATCCTATGATACTCAGGAAGATGTGGAACAGATTATAAGAGAGAAATCTATCAACCTGTCTAAATGGAACAAATTTATCGATCTTCTGACTGCTCTTACCGGATACGAAATAACAGTCCATATAAAAGGTGAAGAAATTACCGGAACAGTCGTAGGTGTTAATTATAATCAGGAACATAAAGATTTTTCTCAGAATCTCTTTTCTTTATATGTGCCGGAAAAGAAAAAAATCCTTACGTGGTCACTGCTGGATATTACCGATATTGATTTAAAAGACGAAACAGCAAATAAGGATCTCACATTTTTTCTTGAAAAGAGTATAGCGGAGAGGAAAAAAGACGAAAGATTTGTCACAGTAATACTGGACGGAGAAAGCCATGATCTCGTCATTAAATATGTTGCATCTGCTCCTGTATGGAGAGTCAGTTACAGGCTTATTTATGAAAGTGAAACAAACAAATGTCTGCTCATGGGCTGGGGTGTGGTGAACAATACCCTGGAAGAGGATCTTGAAAATGTAAAACTCGTTCTGACTACAGGTATGCCAATTTCTTTTGTCTATGACCTCTACACACCGAGAATACTTGAACGCCAGGAAATAAAAGATGAAGCAAGGGCTATTCCGAAACCTGTAGAACTGGAACCGGAAATGAAACCAAGAGCAATGAGGAGAGCTATGTCAGGTATAATGAATATACCAAGAGGTTCTGCCCCAATGGTTCAACCCATGATGGAAGAAGCAAAAATGGCTTATTTCGGTGCCGATGAACCGGCACCGCTTATGTCGGAACTTTCGGAGAAAACGGAAATATCTGCTACAGGTGCAAAAGAAGGACAGTTCTTTAAGTATAATATTTCCATACCTGTAACCGTAAAAAGAGGACAGTCTGCAATGGTTCCTATTCTGACACAGTATTTTGACTGCACTAAAGAACATGTTTATACTGGGAAAAAAGGAGAGAAAAATCCATATATTACATTGAGCTTCAAAAATAACAGTTCCTGTATATTTGAACGAGGTCCTGTTACGGTGGTAGAAGACGATTCCTATGTAGGAGAGGCAGTAGTTCCTTTCATATCAAAAGATCAGCAGGTTCGTCTTCCCTATGCCGTAGATGTAGAAGTTACGGTAAAGGAAGAAAATAAAAATTTCGATGTATTTAACTCCCTCTTCTTCGATGAAAAGCAGGCAGGTAACTATCTGTTCTACAGAGAGGTCTATAATATAGCAGAAACTATTTATACTGCAAACAACAACAGTGATAGCCCTGTTAATCTTGTAATAGAACATCCTCCATACGGGACAGGTTATGTAATCTTTGAGACAGAAGAAGCGGCTGAAAAAACTGAAAATTATATGAGATGGAAAATAACAGTTCCTCCATGCAGTTCTCATATACTTAAAGTCAAAGAAAGAACAAAAGTTTACAGATACGAATATTATCAAAATCTCACTATGAACACCATGTCCAACTGGTTAAAAGAAAGATATTTAGATGAAGGCACATTTAATGAACTGAAAATTATTATGGAATTTTTTGACAAAAAGAAGATGATAACAGAAGAAATCCAGAGGCTGAATGATGAAGTGAATAGCATATATGAAAGTCAAAAATCTCTTATGGAACAGCTGAAAGTGCTGGGTGAAAGAGGTGACGAAGGTGCTCTTAGAAAACGTTATGTAAATACCCTTGAAGTTCACCAGAATCGCCTGGAAGAGATAAAAAAGAAAGAAGAAGAACTCAATACAAAAACGATAGATTTAAATAAAAGGATCTTTGAGAATATCGTAAAACTTTCAAAAAAGAACTAAAAGGCATGACAGGAGCAGGTCACAACCAGATATGAAAATAAATAGACAGTGAACCATAAGACTTCATATTTTTCATATAAAAACCTTAAAAATCTTGACAAATATAGTGTTTTTTGATATAGTCTAACTACAAACTTTAATGTTTAAGGTGGTGAGGCATAATGATACATAACATTAATAAATTTAATTTAATATGTAGCTTAATTTTGCCCGCCACCAGAAAAATTTAATATTTAATATAGATTATATAATCAGTTAAAACCGGTGGTGTTCCACCGGTTTTAATTTTTTACGGGACTGCGGGCAATGGCAGTCCTGTTTTATTTACCTCGCGTCACGCATTACGTGTCACGCGTTACGAAACGAAAGGAGTGGTATTGATGACGGCCCGTGTAAAAAACAGTAACAGAACCAGTCACCATATTTTAAAAGGAGAGAAAAGAAAGAAATGGAAATTAAATCAAGGCGTGAAGCTAAAAAAATCAGCTTTATTTTAGAAAGGTCTTCCCATGAAAAATCAAAGGAAGCCAAAAAATTAAGAAACTTCAGGAAATCCAATAAAATGGAAGATGTGAGACAGAAGAACTGGCTTGACATATATGATGAAGATGAAGACAGTTATGATCTTTCAGGTTTTGAGAAGATAAAGAAGATTACGGGAAAATATGAATATGAAAATTCGGATAAGGTTTTTTCCCGTGCCGATCCGGCTCTGGGGAAAAGAAAAGAAAAAGCTATTGCATCAAATTTCGACCAGATTGTGATAGTCGCTTCCATAAAAAGTCCGCCCCTTAAAACCGGACTTATTGACCGTTTTCTTCTCATTGCAGAAAAGAAAGGTTTTGATGTGCTTATATGTATAAATAAGATTGATCTCACAGATGATAGCTCCGAATATACGGATGAGATGGCTGTCTATAAAACCCTTGGTTACAGAGTAATTCCTGTAAGTGCGGTAAAGAAAACCGGTATAGAGGAGCTTAAAGAATATTTTAAAAACAGGCGCAGTTTATTTACAGGTCATTCAGGTGTAGGAAAATCATCTCTTTTAAATGCGCTGGACCCTTCGTTAAAACTGAAGACAGGTGAAGTGAGTGACTCTACAAATAAAGGGAAACATACCACTACATCTACAAGATTGCTTAAACTGAGTTTCGGCGGAGAAGTTTTCGACTCTCCCGGCATAAAACAGTTAGGTATTGCAGATATAAGTAAAAAGGAACTTCCAGGTTTATTCAGAGAATTTAAAGATAAAATAAATCTCTGTAAATACCCTGACTGTTCCCATATAGAAGAAGAAAACTGCGCAGTAAAAGAAGCTCTTTTATCCGGTGAAATAAGCCGGACGAGATATGACACATATGTAAGGATAAGGGAAAGTCTTGTATAGTGTATTTCATAATTTGTTATACTTTGTTGCATAAATATAGTGTATTTCATAACTTATTAGAATTTAAGTGAGTAGTGAGTAGTAAGTGGTGAGTAGAATAAGTCGTTTTTACTCACTATTCACTACTCACTATTCACTCCTTCTTAATTATGAATTGTTATGAAACTAACTATAATTACATCACTGAAATTCCATAATATGTATTTATCTATGCAAAGGAGTATAGAATTTAATTAGAGTGAAAAGTGAAAAATAAAGGGCTGACCGATGGGTCAGCCCTTTATTATCAGTAAAATTTATTTATTTTCTTTTAAATATTTCACTGCTTCATCTGCATCTACAAAACCTGCGCCCTGGTCTACAGGTTTATAATTACTTCCCATTGAATCTGCAGTCTTCATAAAAGCTTCTTTCCTGTCGGCAGGTGTGGAATTCGGCACTGCCTGTTTCAACAATGCAGCAAGTCCTGCCATTTCAGGGGAAGCAAAGGATGTTCCCGGCCCTGCCAGAGTATCTGCAGTGGGTTTAAACATTGGAGGCAGATGTGTCTTTACTACTTTTTCCCTTTCTTTCGCAGAAAGACTCATGACATTAGACGGTAATCCCAGTGCCTGTATCAGGTCAGGTTTATTTGTAAACAAAGTAGTAAGCTGGTCAGGAGTCATATCTCTTATTGTCTGAATAGTTTTACCTATATTATCAAGCTGTGAATTGGGAGCTGCCCAGGATGTTATAAATTCTCCCGGTGCTGTAATATCAGGTTTTACAAGACCGTCTTCAGTGAGACCGCGGCTTGAAAAATCACTGACTTTATTCGGATTGAGTGCTGCAGCTACAGTAAGAACTGCCGGGTCGTCTGCAGGAGAACCTATGGTTTCGGCTCCCGGGCCTGAATTACCGGCTGCTGCTACTACATCCATACCGAGTTTTATAGCCTGTTCCACGGCTTTATTGATGGGATCCATATGAAATGGCACGCCGTCAGGGCCTGCTCCGAGAGACATATTTATTATATCGATACCGAATCTGTCTTTATTTTTAATAGCCCATTCTATACCTTTTACTATATCGGAAGGTCTTCCCTGCCCCTGGGAATTCATTACCCTTATACCTACAAGTTCTGCGTCGGGAGCTATTTTATTGGCATCTCCTGCCACATGAGTTCCATGTCCGTTAGGATCTATCGGTTTCGGTGACTTTTCGACGACATCTACCCATGCTTTAAGAGGTTTTGCAGGATGATTGTATCCTGAGTCAACAATTGCTATTGTTCTTCCTTTACCTGTAAGCCCCTGAGCGTGAAGGTCTTTTGCACCGGTCCATTCTATATCCTTTATCTCAGGCATATCCCATGAATTACCTGCCCTGGTGGTAGAAGCTGTAGCAGCAGGAATACCGGGAGAGAGATCTCTCGGAGAATCATCATAAACTACAAAGCCCTGTTTCTGCAATTTGTCTATTTCTTCAGGTGTAACCTTTGCAGTAACACCATTTATAAGTTCTAAATTATCTTTAAGCGCTATTCCTTCTTCTTTTACGCGGCTGGTCATATCTTTTACAGAAAAATGGCCTTTCATGACCTTTACATCGGGCATTATAATAACATCCTGCTGCAGAGTTCTTGTGCTTCCGAGTGCCACACTGTCAATAACTTCTTCTTTTGTTTTTGAAGCGGAAGAATTCATAATATCTACTATCTTATTTAACTGGTTGAAGGAAAAACCCTTTACTCCATCTATACTCATCGAGAAATCACTCCTTTTATTAATTCTTTTCTGTATTTTATTATATCACATCACTGATATTTTCAAATCTAAAAGTCAGAGAAATTTGTTAAAATTTTGTTAACAAATTGCCATTTTCAAATTTTGAGTCGTGAAGCGTGAGGCGAAATAGATGTCAAAAAAATTTTCTATTTTTAAAAGAGGATTTTTACAAATTTTTACAAATTTTTACAAATTTTAATATCTATTTAAATTATTTGTGATGTAATGTAAAATTGACAGGTTGTATTTACTGAGGTGAGCATAAATAATAAATATCCGCTCTCGTGACGCGTAACGCGTGACGCGTGACGCGAGGATTATCTGTAATTTGTTGTGAACTACACTATAAATAAAACATATTATAAAAACCAGGGAGGTTATTTAAATGAAAAAAAATTGTTCACTAATCATTCTTCTCCTGTTAGTTATTTCGTTATCCTCAGGATGCGGAGGAGACAGCACAGTTCCCGTTATTATAACCCCAACAGCAGGGCCCACTCCATCAGTAACATCTCCTGATAGTGAAATTATATCCACACTGACAGAATTAGAATCTCAACAGGCTCTTATTTCAGCCAAAAATGGCGGCACTGTATCACTCGGCGATATAGAGGTAGAAATAGCAGATAACTCAATGAGTGAGGACACTTCCGTAGAAATTTCCAGGGTAAGCATTAACAGTAACGGTGCTCTTAAAAGCTCCGATGTTACTACAGGATATGAAATATCTACAGGCCTTAAAGATGAAGATGAAGAATTAACAGAACCTGCGAGAGTAACATTCAAAAATGTAAGCGCCAATCAGCGTCCGGCCTTATATAACGGACAGTCATGGTTTCCTGTAGATGATTATGAATATGACCCCAATACAGGAAAAATGAGTCTCTGGATTAATTTTATAGATAACGATACGAATGAATATATTGAAAGCGGAGGTGAGGAATCCTCTGTAGAAACGCCTATTGTAATAGCACTGAATAATGACACAGGTTATGATAAAGAATTGATAACCAACAAAGGTCATTTCAAAATATTTTATAATAATGGCGATGAAGACTACGTAAAGACTATGGAGCCCATCCTTGAAGAAGCCTATGAGTATTATCAGACACTGGGATATAAAGAGCCGGTAAAAGCACTGATTAACCGGAAAACAGGAACGTCAAAATATATTTATACCTATGTTTACAGTAATATGGGCAACAAATATGACGGTTACAAAGGTGTGGCCTGGACTGCCGGTTATCTCGGATATAATAGAAACCTTCTGGATTTAAGCAAACCGGTCAATCAAAGTACCTTCTATCATGAAATATTACATTTAATTCAGTATGCTTACAGCGGGGACAGAAGCACTTACAAAAGCTGGTTCAGTGAAAGCATGTGCACTTCCATGCAGTATTATGCCATTAACAGACCGGGGGAAAAATACGATTTATCAGACGGCAGGTGGAATAGAGATCTTCTCTGGGATGAAATTTTCAATCAAATGAGTTCGAACAGTCAGAATAATTATAATAAATATATTATCTGGAGTTATATGATGAACAGGTCAAGCCTTAAAAATAGACTATTTCAAAATATGATGACAGACCTGAAACCGGCCGATATTGAGAATCCGGAAAAACTCAGCTTCGCCTTTCAGAAGAATGTCGGCAAAAGCCTTCCCCTGCTTATGAATGACCTTATAGAAGACTATTATATTTACGGTAAATTTTTTAATAGCGACTACTTTTCAAAACTTTCCGATCGTTCTTCCGGCCAGCCTTACAGTAGTATTATAAACAGAGATAGCATCAATCCTGGCACATGGTCCGAAGATTATACTATAAGTCCTCTCTCTATGAGATATATATGCTATAAATCCGGGAATTACGAGGGGAATTTTGAATTAAATTTCAGTAACCTTTCATCAAGCTGCAAAATCAGGATTTTCCCGATGAAAAAAGACAGTGATGGAAGTTATACCATATCTCCTGTAGAAGAAGTAACAGGCAGTGTAACAAAAAAATATACTTTCGGAAGTGATATGACCCATCTTTTTGTACTTATAGAAAATACATCTATGGGTTCAAATGCCAAAGTAAGTGTTTCAACGTGGAAATCGTGAGTCGTGAATAGTGAAAAGTGAAGGGTGAAATTTACGCGTAACGCGTTACGCGTTACGCGTTACGATTCTCATATAAATGAATTTACCTGTCGTAAAAAAACACTATCATTAAGGAGTGAGTAATATGTACAAAAAGTATTTTCTTATCACATTAATTTTTACATTATTCTTATCTGCCGGATGCGGAGATGGAAGCAGTCCCGTATCACCTGTTTCTACTCCCACACAGGTTCCCACCTGTGCCCCTGTAACACCAACCCCTCGTGTCATATCATCTTTAACAGAAACAGAGGTTAAAGTGGCAACAATTTTAGCAAAAGACGGGGGAAGTCTGACAGAAGGTAATATGACCGTGGAAATTCCTCCCAATGCTCTGGCAAATGACGGAAAAATAGAAATATCCAAAGTGAAGATTAACAACATGACATCATCCGATGTGAATGAGGGGGACATATACAAAATATCCTCCGGAAGTGAAGACGAAGTAGACGAATTACAGGAACCAGCCACAGTAAGAATAAAAGCTGACAGCCAGCAGATACCTCTCACATGGAACGGAGGAGAATGGCTCCCTGTAGGCTATTCTTATGACAGTACAACTCAGGAAATAATACTGGAACTCACATGTATCGATGAAGATATTAATGAATGGACTGAAGAGGGAGAAGAAGAAGGCACAGTAGACGAACCTGTTATAATCGGTATAGGCAAAGGTACAGATTATCAGACTTCTTATAAAAGCAAGCGGTTTGAAGTATTTTTCTGTAATGAAAGTGATTTAGACTATGCAGAATCTATTGCCGGTACACTTGAAAAAGCCTATGACTATTACGTAACAGACCTGAAATATAACAGCCCTGTCAGAACAAATCTGGTCTCAGGTACATCGGATCGTATTTATGTCTATATTTATCCCTCAAAATCAGCACCTGATTTCAGAAAGAGCAGCCGTGGCATTGCAGGAGCAAAAGGTTATATGGCATTCAATAAAAACCTTGTAGATATGAACACCGACATGGGAAAAAGCACATGTTACCATGAATTACTTCACCTCATACAGTTCAGCTATACTGCCAGAGAGTTCTGTCCGAACTGGTTTGATGAAAGTATGGCCGTATGTATGCAGTATTATGCCATGAATAAAACCGGGAATATAAACATGTATGATCTTGCCGGAGGAAGATGGAGATATGATATTTTTAAAAGTTCTTTTGATTCCAATGAAAAACAAAGCTATTATTACAGATATACGGCCTGGAGCTATATAATAAATAAAAAGGGTCCTGAAGTTCTCCATAAGATTATGAAAAAATTTAAAGCCACCGATGATCTGGTGAGGTTTAATAAAATAATAGGTGAAGAAACAGACAGTGATTTTGTGACGACTTTTAATAATATAGCAGAAGATTATTATACGGGAGGTAAATTTTTTAATAAACAATATTTTAATAACCTGGGAGACCGTTCATCAGAGCAGCCATATAATTATATTATAAGTAGAGATGCCGTAGATCCTGAAGATGAGACTCTATCCTTTTCGGTGCAACCTTTTTCCGTAGACTATAAATGCTATAGAACAAAAAATTTTAAAGGTTCTGTCGAACTTGGTTTCAGTGAAGTATCGTCAAACTGCAGAGTCTATATATTTCCTTCCTTTTTCAGTAACGGTGTTTACAGTCCTGTTAATCCTCAGACGGTAAACGGCAGTAATGCAATAAAAACCATAAATAATTTCGGCACCGATACTACAGATATATTTATTCTTGTAGAAAATACGTCGCCCGATTCGGTTGCTACAGTTAGTCTTAAGGTAAAAGTAAAGGAATGAATGAGCTTAACTGTAACTTTCTACTGACCTGAGCACAGGCATTTAATAAACGTTTTCCTCCCGCGCGTTACGCGTCACGAGAGCATATATCTATTATTTATGCTTGCCTCAGTAGCTCTAAAGGCACAGTGTTTGCAATGGCAGGTGAAATTATACCGGCAAAGGATTCGAGAAGATATTCTTCTTCAGAGGAAAAATAAAAATCTTCTCTGTGAGGAGAAACAGCAAGGACTCCAATGACTCCCTGTTTAACTTTTAAAGGAATAAACCTCCATTTCACAGAAGGAAGTGTTTCCTTACCAAAGCCGGCCTGTTCGCCATGAGAAAAGACCCATGATGCAACGTTTTTTTCATGATCATCAAAAGCAATATTGCTTCTGTTCTTTGCTCTTAACGTAAGTTTTTGTTCTTTATCAGGTATAAGTATTACAGAATCAAAGTCGAATAAAGTGGATATTTCTTTTACCGTATATTTTAACAGTTCATTTAAATCCGAAAAGGAAAGGAGACTTCGGCTGAACTGGTACAGGGTTGAAATATACCTTTCTCTTTTTCTGGAAAATTCATTCTGTCTTCTGATGAGATCTGAAAGAAGGGCTGTAAACATACCTACAAGAAATATGATTAAAAATGTTACAATAAATTTCACGTCATTGACGGAAAATCTGTAATAGGGCTCTACAAAGAAGAAATCAAAAGAGAGCACAGCCAGTAATGACGATAAAATTCCTGCAGACAGACCTGCCGTTACGCCGCTGTAAATAACTGCTATTAAAAATAATAACGGTATATCTGTTATTGTCAGTAAAGGTTTGAAGAAATAGCAAAAAACTGCTGCACAGAATATACTGAAAAAACTCAAAAATAAAGATTTCATGACAGAAGATGATTTTTTCTTTATTCTATGTCCGGTTTTACTATGGTGCGGAACTGCTCCGGTGCTGTCAAGAACAAGAACCTGTATGGGACTGCTTTTTTCTATAATATCATTAAAGATTGAACCTTTTAAAAGCCTTTCAAAATATGGTCTTTTAGTATATCCTATAATAATCAGATTTATATTTTTTCCTCTCGCAAAGGATATTAACTCATCTGCAGGGTTCATACTGCTCAATCTTACAACTTTACCGCCCAGTTCTTCGGCAATATGCATATTTTTTTCCAGAACGATTTTTTGTTCATCACTGAGCCTGCCGAGGCCGGGGGATTCCACATATACTGCATACCATTCTCCGTTCAAATCATCGGCATATCTGTGAGTCATATGTATTAAATGTTCTGAAGTGGGGCTTGAACTTATACATACAAGGAGTCTTGCATTGGCCTGCCATATACCCTTTATGTTATGGAGTTTCATATAAGAGAGCATGGCGTCATCGACACGTTTTGCCGTATATCTTAAAGACAGTTCTCTGAGAGCCAGAAGATTGCCTTCTCTGAAAAATTTTGATGCAGCAACCTTTGCCTTTTCAGGTATATATACTTTGCCTTCACCGAGTCTCTGAAGGTGTTCGTCTACAGGAATATCGACAAGTTCAATCTTATCTGCCATTTCAAATATACTGTCAGGAACTGTTTCCTTTACCTCTATCCGCGTTATCTGATATATAATTTCATTCAAACTCTCAATATGCTGAACATTGACAGTAGTATAAACACTTATTCCGCTGTGCAGAAGTTCTTCCACATCATGATAACGTTTCACATGTCTTGAGCCGGGGACATTCGTATGGGCAAGTTCATCTACCAGTACATATTCAGGTTTTCTTCCGATTATCTCATCAAGATCCATTTCATCCAGAACTATACCTTTATAATCTATTTTTTTCTTTGCCACTATATCCAGTCCGTCAAGTAAAGCTTCCGTTTCAGCCCTCTGATGAGTTTCCACTATGCCTATAATAACATCATGCCCTTTTTGTTTTAACAGCCTGGCTTCAGAAAGCATACGATAGGTTTTTCCCACACCTGCCACATAGCCCAGAAAAATCTTTAAATAGCCTCTCTTACGCTCTTTTTTATGCTCCTCATCTTTGAGGAGATTTAACAGTTGCTCAGGATCCGGTCTTTTTAACATATCATCCAAAATTCTCACCTCTTTTCACCGGGGCCGAATACAATAACAGAATAACTTCCATTATAGTCAGTTTCATATATAGTCAGTTTCATAACTTATTAGAAGTTAAGTGCTTCGTGACGCGTAACGCGTAACGCGTGACGCGAGGATTATCTGTAATTTGTTGTGAACTACACTATAAACACTCATGCTCAGGTCAGTAACATATCATCGAAAATTCTCGCCTCATTTCCCGGCAGCAATTTCATCAAGGGCTATATTCAGCTTCAAAACATTTACAACCTGCTGTCCTAAAAACTGATTTTCCGTATTTTTCCTTATTAAATTATCAACTGCTCCTTCGGAAAGGCCTCTGGCCTGAGCAACTCTTTTAACCTGTATCATAGCAGAGGCAGGACTTATATGAGGATCAAGACCGCTTGCGGAAGCCATTACCAGATCTGCAGATATCTTTTCATGGGAAGAGATTTTGTTTTCCGATTCTATCTCTTTTATACAGGCCTCTACCCGGTCGATCAGTTTTTTATTCACAGGCCCGAAATTGGAACCGCCGGAAGTACCTCCGTCATAATTTATTGCCGAAGGTCTGCCATGAAAATATTCCGGTTTTGAAAAATTCTGTCCGATCAATTCAGAGCCAATGACTTTCCCATTTAATTTAATGACACTTCCCTTTGCCTGATAAGGAAAAACAATCTGTGCCACAACAGTTATAGAGAAGGGATAAATAAGCCCTGTTATAACGGAAAATACTATAAATATCAAAAAAGACGTTTTAATCTGTTTAATCATAAACATAAACCTCCTGTGTTAGTTTTTATAGCAGCGAATTTACACTCTCACATATTTCACTCTCTAAAATTCTCCTAAGCCAGTTTTAATAAAAGTACCAGTAAATCTATTATCTTTATGCATATGAAAGGCAGTATAAGTCCTCCGAGACCGTAGACTAATAAATTCATCCTGAGTAATGATGTAACGGATGTAGCCTCATATTTCACACCTCTGAGAGAAAGAGGGATAAGACATGGAATAATTATGGCATTAAAAATAACGGCAGACAGAATGGCACTAGAAGGAGTTCCCAGGTGCATAACATTCAGAATATTGAGTTCAGGATACTGAACTGCAAACATGGCAGGTATGATGGCAAAATATTTTGACACATCATTTGCCACACTGAATGTTGTAAGAGCACCTCTGGTAATAAGTATCTGTTTTCCTATTTCTACAATATCCAGAAGTTTCGTAGGGTTCGAGTCAAGATCTACCATATTGGCTGCTTCCCTTGCAGCCTGTGTGCCTGCATTCATGGCAACTGCCACATCCGCCTGGGCCAGTGCAGGGGCATCATTTGTTCCGTCTCCTATCATTGCCACAAGGTTTCCGTCTGTCTGATATTTCCTTATCATAGAGAGTTTTGTTTCAGGTTTTGCCCCGGCAAGGAAATCATCAAGCCCTGCTTCTGCTGCTATTGATGCGGCAGTAAGAGGATTATCACCAGTAATCATTACAGATTTGATACCCATTTTTCTTAACTGTGCCAGCCTCTCCCTGATACCCATTTTTACTATATCTTTCAGCCTTATAATGCCTAAAACCCTGTTATTTTCAGAAATCACAAGGGGAGTATCTCCGTTTTTCGCAACATTATCTACCATAAGTTTTATCTCTTCAGAAATATTACCGCCGCCGGATTTAACAAATTCCTCTATTGCATCGAGTGAACCTTTACGTATTTTTCTGTATTTAATATCGACTCCGCTCATTCTGCTCTGAGGGGTGAAAGGTACAAAGGCAGCTCCTTCGGGTACTCTTATATCACTGCCTTTCGTACCTGTTTCTTTTTTACATAAAGTAATAATACTCCTTCCTTCAGGGGTTTCATCGGAAAGGGATGAAAATAATGCCGCTTCTAAAACCCTGCCTTTTTCTATTCCATCAGAAGGTATAAATTCCGAGGCCATCCTGTTTCCAAGGGTAATAGTACCGGTTTTATCGAGGAGAACTATATTCACATCACCTGCAGCTTCGACTGCTCTACCGCTCACGGCAATAACATTATACTGTAACAATCTGTCCATACCTGCTATGCCGATAGCCGGAAGAAGTCCTCCGATAGTTGTCGGCATCAAACATACAAGAAGTGCTACAAGGACAGGAATGGCTATTTTAACACCCATATAGCCTGCTATGGCGGGAATAGTAAAAACAACAACTATAAAAAGAAGTGTCATAATTATAAGGAGGAGTTCCAGGGCTATTTCATTCGGTGTTTTCTGTCTTTTTGAACTCTCAACCATTTTAATCAGATTATCCATAAATGTTTCTCCCGGGTTGGACGTTATTTTTACTTTAATAGTTCCCGAAAGCAGTTTCGTTCCTCCTGTAACACTGCTTCTGTCACCACCTGACTCTCTTATGACAGGAGCAGATTCTCCAGTTATGGCAGATTCATCCACAAGGGCAGTTCCTTCTATAATCTCACCGTCTCCCGGTATAATGTCTCCTTCTTCTATAAGAATAATATCATGTTTTCTTAAAGACATGGCCGAAACTTTTTCTATTGTATTACCGGGAAGAAGCTTTTTTGCAAATAATTCGCTCCTTGCCTTTCTGAGTGTTTCCGCCCTTGCTTTACTCTGAATCTCTGCAAGGGATTCTGCAAAATTTGCAAATATGATGGTAAACCACAACCATATGCTGACCTGAAGATTAAAGAAAAAATTTTCACCTGAGAATATATTAGAGAAAACTATGACAGTCGTTAAAATAGAACCTATCTCCACTATCAGCATCACAGGGTTTCTCCTTAATGTCAGCGGATTAAGTTTCTTACATGCTTCCTTTAAAGCTTCCATTAATAAATTGGTTTGAAATACGGTTTTTTTCTCTTTTTTCATAATAATTCACCTTATTATAGCTGTCAGCTATCGGCTATCAGCTATCAAATTTTCGGCTGACTGCTGACCGCCGAATGCTGATTGCTAAAATACCAATCCTTTCTGCATAAAAAGATATTCAAGCACCGGCCCCAGGGCAAAGACAGGTAAAAATGTTAAAGCCCCTACTATTAAAATTACAGATGCAAACATAATTACAAAAATTATGCTGGTAGTAGGAAAAGTTGCAGAACTTTCAGGAACTATTCTCTTTCCTGCAAGTGAACCTGCAATGACAAGACCGGGAACAAGGGTGGCGAAACGACCTGTAAGCAGTGATATACTGAGAGTCAGATTATAAAAAAGCGTATTTGCATTGAGTCCTGCAAAAGCAGAACCATTATTTCCTGCACAGGAAAAATATGCGTAAAGTATTTCCGACATGCCATGAGTAGACTGATTATTAAGGGAAGAAAGACCTGCAGGTACAGATAAAGCAACAGCAGACAATATAAGGACAGAAACTGCAGATACCAGAACCCCTGCTGCAGCCATTACAACCTCGAGAGCTCCGAGTTTTTTGCCGAGAAATTCAGGTGTTCTTCCAATCATTAACCCTGCAATGAACATAGTTATTACTATATAAAAGAATATACCCATAAGCCCGGCTCCGAGACCTCCGAATATAACCTCTCCTATACCCATATTAAACATATACACAAGAGGAGTGAGAGACAACAGACTGTCATGCATGGAGTTTACAGAACCATTTGATGTAGCAGTAGTTATCTGCCCCCAGAGAACGGAATGAATAATACCGAATCTGACTTCTTTTCCTTCCATATTCATTCCGCCTGCAACACCGAGTTTTGCAAGTATTGGGTTTCCCTGAAATTCTGACCATAATGCCAGGGAAAGACCGAGAATAAAAATTATCATAACTGCCCAATAAATTGCCCATGACTGCTTACTGTTATTAATCATAAATCCAGAGGCAAAAAGAAGAGCAATCGACAAAAATATTATCGAAAACACCTCGACACTATTGGTTAAACCATCGGGATTTTCAAATGGATGGGAAGAATTTGCATTAAAAAAGCCCCCTCCGTTTGTTCCCAGTTGTTTTATGGAAATCTCTGAAGCCACAGGCCCAACTGCTATTGTCTGATTATTGCCTTCAAGGGTCTGAGCGGTTACGTAAGGGCTCAGGGTCTGAGGAACACCCTGGGAAATCAGAATAATGGCAACAACTGCAGAAAGAGGAAGTAGAATATAAATTGTGGAACGTGTTAAATCAACCCAGAGGTTCCCGATATTTTCCGTCTCTTTTCTTATGAATCCTCTGATCATTGCAAGAGATGCTGCAATGCCGACTGCAGCGGAAAGAAAATTTTGCACCGTGAGACCGAGCATCTGAGTGAGATAACTCATAGTTGTCTCTCCTCCGTAGGATTGCCAGTTGGTATTTGTCACAAATGATATGGCTGTATTGAGTGCCGTATCCCATCTTACACCGGAAAATTTCTGCGGATTAAGAGGCAAACAGCCCTGCAGTAACTGTAACAAAAATAAAAAACCTATATTCATGAAGCTGAAAAATACTACTGAAAAAGTGTAAGTTTTCCAGTTCATTTCCTCATGTTCATCTACAGAGCATAAAGAATATATGAATTTTTCCACAGGTTTTAACACCGGTGTAAGAAAAATTTTCTCTCCGTTAAAAACCTGTGCCATATATTTGCCTGTTATAAAACCGGTCATTGTAAGAACTATTAACAATACAGGAATGTATATCAGTTCAATTATCATAATAATATCCTTTCTTTTCCATTAAAAAAATACAGGTCAGAAGATACTAAAATTCTGCTGTCCTGTTTCAAATACACTCGGTAATTATCAGTTAGGGATTGTCTAGAAATAACTTCGTCATATTTACAGTCTATATCGTGACGCGTGACGCGTAACGCGTGACGCGAGGATAATAACCGTTCTGACAATTTGCCAGGTTTATTTTTTTCCAGTCTCTTATCAGTCCTCAGACAACTGGTTTTTACCCTTTCAAGCATTTTCTCATCTGAAGCAATGAACTTCTTTAATATACCGGGTTTATTTATTCCAAGAAAACAACTGGTAATATATATAACTGCCAGTATAATAACTATACGTCCGGTTATTGTTAATAATTCTTTCATAGTAATCCCTCCTCATAAATATATTCTCTTTCACCTGTAATCATATAGCAGTGAAATAAAGATTTTATAAAAAAAAACATAAAATATATAAAAATTACATAAAGAGTTTATAAAGATTTTATAAAGAAAAGACAGATATGAGACGATTATTCAAATATGATAGAAAATAGCAGTTATTCGTTGTGAATAAATAATTACGAAGGCATCGTCCAGGCAATTTCAAAGGAGATTAAAATGGTGAAGATTTCTAATTCAGATGAAATTAGAAATTACTGTAAAAAGTCTCAGAATTCAGATTCTTTTTACTTTCAATCATATCGTGGTAAAACATGACAGCCATATATAATACCCAGGAGATTATCATCGTAATAATATAAATAACATTAAACATAATTAAATCCTTTCTGCATAGACATTCAGTAAATTACTTCTATGAGAAAATACCATCATTTTTTTGTCGTAACCACACAATAATGGTAACCGGTATATAATACCTGTAAGTTTATTCCTGAAAAAATTATATAGCAGTGGTATAAAGATTTTATAAAAAAATTTATAAGATATATAAAGATTTTATAAAGATTTATAAAATCGTGACATAAAATATCGTGACATGAAATAAAGAGCATATAAAAAATCCCATGACAGATATAAAAATTTTATAAATTTTTGCGGAATATTGCTGGATAAAATCTCTTCAGGCCATATCAATACCAGGAAAGAATAACAACAGGGCTGTTACAAAAACAATCAAATTGCAGTAAAATCTATACTGCAAAAAATCCTCTTGACTTTCAAAAACATCCATGTTATACTTCATAAGTAAAATCTATACTGCATTTAAAACATACAACAAAGGAAAGATGTTAAATGAATAAATCCTTTGCTCAGACCAAACTGGAAGATATAGCCTTAATTACTCCCGGCTATCAATTCCGGGAAAAAATAATACCTTCACCTGATGGAAACGTTTCCGTTATCCAGATGAGTAACATCAATGATGACTATACATTAAATACTGCCAACCTTACAAAAACCCGTATTAAAGAATATGAACTGAAAGAAGAATATTATCTTCTACAGGATGATATTCTATTTACACCGAGAGGCTATAAAAATTTTGCTACCCTTATAGACAGACCCCTGGGAAAGACTATTGCTGCATCACATTTCTATATAATCAGAATAAAGGAGCAAAAAACAATTACTCCTCCTTACCTTGTCTGGTATATTAACCAGAAACCGGCGCAGGAATATTTAAAGAGCCATGCAGCAGGAACAAATATACCGATAATTAACAGGAAATTCCTGGGACAGCTGACAATCTCCATCCCGGCAATAGAAAGACAGATAAAAATTGCAAAAATTTACAATCTGGCTCTCAGAGAAAATTTCTTACTGAAAGAGATCCAGAAAAAACGAAATTTATTCATCGAGACGTTGTTGTTGAAACAGGTAAATTCATGAAATATGAAAGGAGCACATTTATGCCAGACCGGCAGATCAGTCAGAGCGAAATCAATTCTATCGTATGGAAAGCCTGCGATACCTTCAGAGGAGTCATTGACCCTTCGGAATACAAAAACTATATACTGGTATTTCTCTTTGTTAAATATTTAAGTGATGTATGGAAAGATAAATACGAACAGTATAAAATCCAGTTCGATGGTGATGAAGTGCGTATTTCCCGCAGAATGAGCCGTGAAAGATTTATAATGCCCTCTGAAAGTGATTTTGATTTTATATACAGCAACCGTAATGAACCCAATATAGGAGAAATAATAAACATGGCTCTTGAAAAAATAGAAGAAGCCAATAAAACCAAGCTGGAAGGAGTTTTTCGAAATATTGATTTTAACTCTGAAGCCAGCCTGGGCCAGACAAAAGAAAGAAATAAGAGGCTTAAAAATTTAATTGAAGATTTTGCAGATCCCAGGCTGGATCTAAGACCTTCAAGAACAGGAAATCATGATATTATAGGTAATTCCTATGAATATCTCATATCCAATTTCGCCAGTGATGCAGGAAAAAAAGGCGGTGAATTTTATACCCCTGCCGAAGTTGCCGCACTTCTGGCAAAACTACTGCAGCCGTCGGAAGGAAACAGAATATGTGATCCTGCCTGCGGGTCAGGTTCGCTATTGATTAAAGTAGCAAATGAAATAAACAGCAAAAATTATTCTCTCTACGGTCAGGAAAGTAATGGAAGCACATGGGCACTGTGTAAAATGAATATGTTCTTACATGAAAAAGACAATGCCCGTATAGAATGGGGAGATACACTGGGGAATCCGAAACTTCTCGAAGAAGATAGATTGATGAAATTTGATATTGTAGTAGCAAACCCTCCTTTTTCCCTTGATAAATGGGGAGCTGACGGGGCAGGAGCAGATAAATATAACAGGTTTCACAGAGGCGTACCTCCTAAAAGTAAAGGTGATTATGCCTTTATCACTCATATGATTGAAACTTCCATGAAAGATACAGGTAAAATCGGTGTCATAGTGCCTCATGGAGTATTATTCAGAGAAGCTTCGGAAGGAAAAATAAGAAAAGCTTTAATAGAAGAAAATTTTCTGGAAGCAGTAATAGGACTGCCTGCAAATTTATTTTACGGAACAGGCATACCGGCGGCAATCCTGATCTTTAATAAAGGAAAAAAGCATAAAGATGTCCTTTTTATTGATGGAAGCAGGGAATTTGAGCCGGGAAAAAATCAGAACAGATTAAGAGAAGAGGATATTGAAAAGATTGTAAATACATATAAATCCTTTGATACTGTAGAAAAATATGCTTATCGCGCTACTTTTGAGGAAATAGAAAAAAATGAATTCAATCTGAATATACCGAGATATGTAGATACCTTTGAAGAAGAAGAGGAAATTGATATAATGGAAGTACAGAAGGAAATCGATGAGCTTGAGAAGGAATTATGGGACGTACGTAAGGAAATGAAGGGGTATCTGGAGGAACTTGGTCTGATTGTCTGAACCTGAATTTTTTGGGATTAAGGATTGCCGGGATTTGCTAACCGGTAAAAGTGTCAGCACTGATGACACAAATTCACCCCGGGTAATACGAAAGGTTGTAAAATGAATATTTCAGAAATAGAAGTATTTATAAAAGAAAAAGTTGTCAACCACCCACCGCTAACCGCTCCAGCGGTATAGCGGGGGATTGTGGCTAACGCTATAAGCTCAGATTGACTAGACCAGAAGTCGAGTGACTAAGT
>CAYSLJ010000030.1:0-50437 GCA_964431735.1 uncultured Synergistia bacterium
AGGTAATGTCTTATTTTATTCACTTTTCACCTTTCACTTTTCACTCTGAATATTATATAACAAATTTCTTTTTCCCTTGTATGTAAAATCACCTGTCATTTTTAAACGCTATTTGTCTTGACATAAGATACTATATATTATATAATGATGCAAATTAAATAAACGTATGTGAAGAAGCTCACGAGCTTCTATTTTTGTTTTATCATAAAGACCGCAGAATACTCCATCTATAGCTGAAGGCTTAGAGGGAGATGAATGCGAAGTCTTCGAAATATTGACTAAAGCAAACTTTTTGGGTATAATAATATCACCAGACTAGGGCTGTAGTCTGTGGGAAAAGTCCCAGGAAGCCCCCATTGTAGCGTAGCTTAGTGGAGGGAGCAGTCACGGGGTTACATTTAAATTCTGTAACTTCTGTATGAGAATAAAATATTGAAATTATATATTTGAAGAAGCTCTCTTGAAGCTTCTTTTTTATTTTAAATGTTGGAGGCGTTTTGATGAAGCAGGATCAGATAGAAGATTTTTGTCTGAGGAATTTGATGCAGTTTTTACCCAAGAAATCCATAAAGAAAATACTGGAAGATACTCTGTCCAGTGCGGAAAGTGAAGGGCATTTCAGACAAATGGCAACAGCTGCACTTGAAAATATACAGCAGGAGGTCAGCCTCATAAATATATATCTTAAAGATGAAAAGCAATAAAACCTTTAATCGTGACGCGTGACGGGTGGCTCTGTGCCAGATTTTCAGAACTATGTAAGCATCGGGGGAGGTATGAAGAATGTCTTTATTTAAGGATATTTGTTTTAAAGTAGAAACTTTTTTACAGGAATCATGGACCGGATTATTTACCAGGCAGGATGTGAATTTGTTTACTATAAAACATGGTTCTACGGTTATCCATGTTTTTATTCAGGATTACGGAGACACAGAGACACTTGTAAAATGCAGAGCTTATGTAGTAAATGGCGCAGAATTTACCTCCAGTCTTTTAAAGAAACTTCTCCTTATGAACAGTGAAGACCTCAGTTTTGGAAAATTCGGTATTGATAAAAACGGTTATATAGTTTTAGATCACGTTATGCTTGGTTCTACACTTGATAAAGAAGAATTAATATGTTCAGTTAAAGAAATAGGTATGATGGCAGATGAAGTGGATGATATGCTGGTAAAACATTACGGAGGTAAAACAGCAATAGAAACATCTGTTGACAGATATAAAGATTGATTTTTTTCGTAACCCGTCACGGGAGTGAAAATGCCTGCAAAAGTTTACTCCTCTTATAAAGAAGGAATTCCTCCTGATAATATAGAATAAACTCCACAAAGATTTCCAGCGGTCGTAAAATTATTCTTTACCCATCACGAACCAAGGAGTTAACGATATGGCAGAAGATTTATTGATACAAATAAAAAATCGTATTGAACATTTACTTGCCCTTACCCCTCTTCCTATGCCCGATGAAATAAACAGGGAATTAAATATAATCTATATGGTATATCAGAAAAATCTGTTACCTCAAATCCTTGATAAGCATTTTAAAACTGTAATTAACCTTTCAAGACATGTAAATGACAAAATTTTTGTGCTATCAGCCATACATGAAGGTTTTTCAAAAAATCTTCAGGCCTATCTTCTGAGTACTGCAAGAGATATTTTTGCCGTACTGTCCGTTATGGGAGCCAAAGAACAGAATGATAGGGCAGAAAGTACTTTTTTTGAAGAAGGTCTGGCTCTGCTTGCAAGTCAGGCATCAGAATTATCTCTCCTGGGGGCTGCAGATGCTCATAAAAGGGTTGAGGTGGAACATCTTGCCTATGAATTATCAAATGATCTCTGGGACAGTGCTTCAGGCAATAGGAAGATTAAGAATATAACAATAGAGCAGGCAGAAATAATAGCAGGTCAGATAGATGCAGTTGTTGAAAAGATGAAAAGTTCTGTCAATCCATTTCTTACCTGTATGGCAATTTACAATGTATTGCTTTATATACATCTGGTCAATCTTTTAAGAAGGCTCGATAGGGTTATTAATAAAGAAGCTGATTTGTAAATGCACGTTCCGTGATGCGTAATGCGTAAAATCCCCCCATACCTGTCTAGGGATAGCAGACTCTGTTTCTACCGCCATGTTTTGCTTTATATACAGAAGCATCTGCCTGTGCCATGAGGTCTGTTTTATTTGTGGCATCTTCCGGATAACTGGCAACTCCGATACTTGCTGTTATTTTTACATCTCTCTGGTTTAATCTGAGTTGTATTGCCTGCCTTATTCTTTCTGCCGTATTGATGGCAGTTTTTTTATCTGCTTCAACCAGTATGAGAGTAAATTCATCTCCTCCGTATCTGCAGACTATATCTGTATCACGGACATAGCTTTTCAATAATTTACATATTTCTTTTAATAATATATCACCATCAGGATGGCCGTAAGTATCATTATATTGTTTGAAGTGATCCGTATCTACCATAAGCATGGCCATATGTGTTTGATATCTCTGTGCTTTCTGAACTTCTTCTTCAAGTTTTTCCTGAAAATATCTGTGTGTGTAAAGACCTGTCAGACCGTCTGTAGTTGCCATGTTATGGGTTTTTTCATATAGCTTTGCATTTGTAACAGCTATGGAAGTCTGGTTTGCCAGAGTGCTTAAGAGATTTAAATCATCGTGGCTGAAAGCGTTGGCTTTTTGCTGTCCCACATATATAACACCTATGCACTCATCTTTACTTATCAGAGGAACGGCCATTTCTGAACGTTCATACCTTATCATAGGAGGAGGATTCTTTTCAACTTCAGTATCTGTTATGATATATGGCTTTCTTTCCGATGCGACCCATCCTACTATTGTTTCTGAGGAAGATATGGAAAAGGTTTTAACTGTGAATACATATTCTCTGTAAGGTCCCGTTACTTCTTCTGCTACAAGCTGTGTTTCTCCTTCTACATCTTTTATGAGAAAAACTATACATGTCTGACAGGAAACCAGTTTCTTGATCATTCTGTTAATAACTTCATAGGTATCTTCTAATTTGAGGCTGTTGCCGAGTTCCTGGCTGGCCTGAAGCAATATTTCCAGATTTTTCTTTTCTTTTTCTAACTCTTTTTGGACATGTTCTCCTGCTTTTACAGCTACTTCAACCTCTTTATTTGCTGCATTCTGAACTGCTGAAGGTACATTTGAAAGTACTCCCTGTACTTTAATAGAATTGTAAATTCTCTGCAGTAAATAAATCGGTAAAATTACAAAGATAGAAGAAACGGGAAAATTAATACGATAGAATACGGCAATAATTATACCAAGAGGCAAAACGCATATATAGTAAAGCCATATTTCTCCCCAGTGCCATTCCCATACATGTCTGAAATTAAGCTCTTCCTGGGTTGATATGAATAAAGACATAATACCTGTATCCAGGAAAAAATACAGTAATGAAGATACGGAAATAGCCAGTAGATTCATCCAGCTGTTTAAAAACATAATATTATTACTATGTCTGTCAATCGAAGAATATACTATACCTGCAATTAAAAGACATACTATATTCTGACCTGTTTTGAATATAATTTCTTTAAGTTTCTGCCCGTTTATTATGGCAACTACTATTACGGAAATAACAGATATTAAAATAGCTATTTCTTTCCCGAATAATAATAGAAATGCGTAGAATATACCGCTGCTTACCGTAACCTGTCCCTGTTGAGGCATTTCCACAGAAAAGTAACTGGCAACCAGAGCAATTGCCATAAGGATAATAATACCAATTATATCAGTCGGGTGGGTTACATAATAGCCTGCAAGATTTGTAACAATAAAAATTACAGAATAAATAAATCCGATAAGTCCTGTTATTCCTAATGCTATAACCAGTACAATATTTTTTTTCATAAAAAACCTGTCTTCAGGCTCTCATATGGCCTGTTAATTTTTTAATAAAGATAAATAAATATTTTCTATCTGTCCGGTAATATTTTTCACTGAAAAATCTCTAGATCTTTCTTTTGCCTGTTTTGATATAGTCTCTCTTTTCAGGCTGTCATTCAATAAAGAGAGAACAGAAGTTGAAAATTCTCCCACATGTTCCTCGCATAATAATCCGTCAACACCATGTCTCAGGGTATCTTCATATCCCGGTCCTCTGACTGCTACTACAGGAAGAGCGCAGGCCATAGCTTCCAGTAATACAACAGGGTGTACTTCTGTTTTAGACGTGCTGACAAATATATCAGCTGCTCCATAGTAATCTTTAATATCCTTATTATTTATCTCTCCTGTAAGAATAACATGTTCGGAAAGGTTCTCTCTATTTATAAAATTTTCTATTTTTTTTCTCTCCGGACCGTCTCCTACAAGCATAAGTTTTATATTTTTATATTCTTTATGTATTTCTTTAAAACATTTAATTAAAAATTCTATATTCTTCTCTCTGGCAAGTCTTCCTACAAAAATTAAAATTTTCTTTTCCTGTGATATAGAATACCTGTCTTTTATTTTCTTTCCGTTCAGTCTGTTGAACCTGGCCGGTTCTATACAATTCGGTATTACCTTTATTCTGGAGTATATTCCGTATTTTTCAAGCTGTTTTTTCCTGGATTCCGCAGGAATAATCAGTGTGTCACATTTATTTGAGAAATGTTTGAGAGCCCATAAAGTCATAGTTCTTACAATATATCTGTTAAAAGGTACATAATGGATATATTCTTCATATTGAGTATGTAATGTTGCAACTAAAGGTATATGAAGTTTCCCTGCAATATGTTGTCCTGCTCTTCCCATAAGGAAAGGGTGATGGCAATGTATGATGTCTAAATCAAGAGAATTAATAATCTTAAAAATTCTTCTGGAACAGGGAAGAGCCAGAGGATAATTAACTTTCGACCATAAATTTACAGACTTAAATCTATATATATTATTACGTTCATCTTTATATCCCGGATATTCGGGAGCAAATATATAAATTTTATGGTTTAACTCTTCCATATAATTGAAAAGATTTTCAATAGACGTAACCACACCATTTGCAACGGGTTTATATACATCTGTAAATATTCCTATGTTTAAACATCTTTTCATAACTACATTTCATTCCAAATTATATTACATATATACAGAATTTTCTAAATTAATTAAAAAAATCCTTCTCTCAGTTTAATATATTATTTAGTTACTTTAAATACATGAGGATGGACATCGTCTGTTTCATTTATGGTAAGACGTATCTGTGCCCTGGGATCTGTTATGTCTACCATATAAAGTTCTGAGTTTCCGTCTCTATTTGACTGGAAAACAACATGTTTACTATCTGCCGTAAAAGACGGATAAAGATCATCTGTATTATTATAAGTCAATCTGATAGCATCCTCTTCTTTCCCGTCATAATCCATAACATATATTTCCCAGTTTCCATCCCTGTTAGATGCAAAAGCTATTTTCTTTCCATCAGGAGATACACCGGGATAGGCTTCATTTGAAGCACTTGAAGTAATTTGTTTTACTTCCGTACCGTCTACATTCATTGTATAGATATCAAGATTCCCGTTTCTGTTTGATACAAATATTATTTTTTCTATGCCACGAACAGGAGTGGGAGGTACTTTTGTAGGAGTAGGAGGTACAGGAGTTGGAGGCACCGGAGTCGGTGTCTCAGCTGCCGGTACAGGAGTTGGCGGTGCAGTTGTCGGTACAGGAGATTCTACTGTCACAGGAGTTGGCGGTGCAGTTGTCGGTACAGGAGATTCTACTGTCACAGGAGTTTCTGCAGGAACTTCTGTAGGTACTGTTATTGTAGGAGTAACAGTTGGAACCGGTGTGGGAGTAGCAGTCGGAACTTTAGTCGGGACTACGACAGGTTTGGTCAGATCTGTCCTTGTTATAGAACCATCACGGGCTATGGTAATCATAAAATGTATTCTTCCGCCTTTTTTGGGTTGATCATGTTCCCATATCAGCTCTCCGTTTTTCATTGCATACACGTCATAGCTGATAATATCTCCGTCTGAATTCCATACAGTTTTTTCTACTGCATTTACTCCCCATGATTTTGTTTTTAATATCTGGGTTTTGTCGGGAGCATTGGGGCCTCCGACTCCGTCTTTATTACCGATTTTCTTTAATATAGCCTGATATTCATTTTTAATTGTTTCCTGGTTATAATCTTTCATGTCCAGAGTTTCTTCCGCATTGGAATAAGGTAAAATCATCAGAGAAAATAAGAAAGATACAATAATTGAAACGAGAGATAATTTGAATATAAAACTTTGCATTTATAAGGGCCTCCTTAAATTTTTATTTTAAAATTATAGATTTCACTACTAAAATAAGTCCGTTAAAATCCGGGATTTCCTCATGTTCTTTTCTGCCTACAAGGGTTACTTTTTTTGTCATATAATCATTAAAATTTACTTCAGAATTTTTTGTTCTCAAAATACATAATATATTTCCCGTATCATCTGCAAGCTCATGTGTTCCGAGTTGAGGTATGGAAGATTCATGAACAGTGCCTGTGAGTATTATCTGTTTGTATATTCTTATTTCTGTACTCTGGCTGTCCGTTACAGTCAGTTCTCCTGTAGATGGATAAAATTTTCTGAACTCCAGTTTTACAGTGCCGGGTAAAAGGGCAAAAAAATCAAATTGCTGTTCGAGCCTTCCCTGGTTATCATATACTCTTGGCTGCTGTTCCGCTACGAGATTTAATAATTTTTTATCATAATTCTGTACCTGCCATTTATATCCTTCATTTGTAGAACATACCAGCTGAAGTGAAAATTCATCCCCTTCTATTACGTCTATAATTGAAGGAAGAGTTACAATGTCTTCAGGTATGTCATTATTATCAGATACAGGTAATTGACCTTCTGTATAAAGTACAAGCTCTATATTTTTTATCAGAAAATTATCGTGATCTTCATCTTTAACACCTTCGTCTGCTTCTATGGTAATTGTATTTTCACCCTGTAGAAAAGCTTTTGCAGGTATTATTATAAGAGAAGGAACAAAAGCCATTCCGCCATCAGGGAAAAGGGCTCCCATTTTTTCTCCGTTAATTTCTACATAATTTTTAGATGAATTAACACCGAGTACTTCGAGATGCAATTCTGCATTTTTGATTACAGGGAAAGGAATGTTAAATTTTTTTTCAAATGTCGTCCCCAGAGGAGGCGGCCATCCTGATGGTCTGCTGGCTGTACCTTCACCTTCAGGATCTCCTATAGATATAGTTTCTCTGGCTATATGTATTACAAATGGTTTTCCCTGAGAAAAACAGGGATATATATTTATAGTAAAAATAACTGAAATTAATACCAGTAACAATATTTTACGGGTCATTTTCTCCTCCTTGAACATGCTAAAGGTTTTTATTTTTCACGCTTTACATATTTATATTCAATTCAGTAAATAAATCATTTCTAGGATTATAACATAATTACTAATAATATATCAATCACGTTTTTTTATACTTTAAGAGCACAGGAAATTTCATTTTCGGTGGCGTAAAATAGAGCTTTATATGAAACCTGTGTAGATGCAATTTATCTAAATAATTTTTAAAAATATTGTAAGCGTTCAGCAGTTAGCTATCAGCTAAAACTTGCAAAGCCTGACTGTTTAAATCATTCTGAAAAAATATTTAGCAACATTTATTATGTAATTCCTGTAAAAGCTGATTGCGTCTGCTGATAGCTGAAGGCTTACAAAATATTTAACTATCATTGCACTGCAATTGACCTTATAACGTACTTAATGATATAATACTTTTTATAGTTTTTCAATTTCTAAACAGAATAATTTTATAAAATAATTGCGTTTAAAAATGACAGGTGATTTTACATACAAGGGAAAAAGAAATTTGTTATAGAATATTCAGAGTGAAAAGTGAAAGGTGAAAAGTGAATAAAATAAGACATTACCTGCCATTCACTATTCACTACTCACTATTCACTAATTACAGATTTATATGCATTAACTATAATTTTCAGTAAAGGTGAATTTACCTGTCGTAAAAAAACGCAATCTTATAAAATATCTTTTTCAATTTGAAGGGAAATATATTATGAAAATACTTGTAATTTGTTCAGGCGGTATGTCTACGAGCATGCTTGTAAAAGCAATGGCCAGGGCAGCAGAAGTCATGAATGAAGATATTGCTGTAGAGTCTGGAAGTGTTTCTGGTTTAATAAATATGATAGATAAAATTGATTTAATAATGGTGGCTCCCCAGGTGAGACACAGGATGGAGGAAATAAGAAATATAGCGGACAGATACAATAAGCCTGTTCTACTTATAGAACCTCAATTATATGGTTTGATAGATGGAAAAGGAGTATTAAATCAGGCATTGGTAACAGGTAAATAATGTTCAAATGAGTTTATTTCCGGAGGTTAATAATTATGCAGCAATTACTGGATACTCTTTTAGAAGAATTGAAAGATGAAAGTGAATATACACGTCAGCATGCAGCAAGAAAACTTGGTAAGCTTGGTAATAAAAAGGCAGTAAAATATTTAAAAGATTTTCTTAATGATCGTGACAAAAATGTAAGATTAAGGGTAATAGAGGCTCTTGGAGAAATAGGAGGAGTTGAAGCTTCAAGAGTTTTATTGGCATATTTGCAGGGAACTGATATAGATGTAGATGTAAAAAAAACAATAATAAACGCCCTCGGTGATACAGGAGATTACAATAATATCAAATCCCTGGAAGATTTCCTGGTAGAAAGAGACATAAAACTCGATGTTATAAAAGCACTGGCAAAAACCGGTTATACAAAGCCAATATTTGATGTAATTTCAGAAGGCGACAGTGAACTTGCCGATCAGGTATCTTATTTACTCGGACAGTTATGTACAAAATCTGATATTCCAAATCTTCTGAAAGTTCTTACTTCTCCGGGCTGGAATATACGTGCCGGAGCAGTAGAAGCTCTGGGCAGACTGAGACAGGCTGATTGTATGTCACATATTGCCAGGCTTGCCGATGACCCCAATGACAATGTAAGAAGTCAGGTCGCGAGAGCCCTCGGAAAAATGGCAGATGACAGGGCTATCCCTTATCTTATAAAATTCTTAAATGACAGATACTGGGATGTGAGAAGAAATGCCGCAGAAGCTCTCGGTAATCTGGAAAGTGAAGAGGCAGTGGACGGCCTTATTGCAAAATTAAAAGACGAAAATTCCGGCGTGAGAAACAATGTGACTGAAGCACTCGGTAAAATTAAGTCAAGAAAAGCTATTTCGCCATTACTCGATGTCCTTACAGATGAAGATGCTGCCGTAAGAGGTAATTCAGCTAAATCTCTCGGAGTAATGGGGTTTATTGAAGCAAGAGAAGGCCTTGAAGCTGCTCTTCAGCAGGAACAGGATCCATGGGTAAAGAGATATCTTGATGAAGCTATAAGTTATTTGCAATTAGAGCCTGATACTGTGGTAAAAAAGAAAGTTTTACTTGTAGATGATGATAAATTTATTGTAAAACTTTTAAGAATAACCCTTCAGGAAGATTATGATACTATTGTGGCATATAACGGAGAAGAAGCAGTTATGAGAGCAAAAGTAGAACTGCCAGATCTCATACTGCTGGATATTATGATGCCTAAAATGGATGGCCTGGAAGTAATTCAGACACTGAAAATGGATAAATCCACCATGTCTATTCCTGTAATTATCGTTTCTGCAAAATCTCAGGATAAAGATCTGGAAAATATAAAAAAAATGGGTGTTACAGGATATATAAGAAAACCTTTTAATACATTGAAATTACTTCAGATGGTAGAAGATGTTCTTAAAGGCGGTGATGTTTAAATTGGCTATTACAGACATATCGGAATTACTTACCATAACTGTAGCACAGGGAGGCTCAGATTTGCATATTACTACAGGTAATCCTCCTATGATCAGAATTCATGGAGAGATGCAGATGATTGGAGAGTCTCCTGAACCTCTCAGCGCAATAGAATGCAGGAGAATGGTATATGATATTCTGAAAGAAGAACTGACAGCCAAACTGGAAAGAGATTTAAGCCTTGATCTGTCCATATCTTACGAAGGACTTGCAAGATTCAGAGTCAATGTTTTTCATCAGATTTATGGACTCGGGGCAGTTTTCAGAATTATACCTGAGAGAATACCTCCTATTGAGAAGCTTGGTTTGCCTGAAACTATAAAAAAACTGACAGATTATCATAAAGGTCTGGTACTTGTCACAGGCCCAACAGGGAGCGGTAAATCAACTACTCTGGCATCTATAATAGACTGTGTGAATGAAACGAAAAAAGGACATATTATAACTATTGAAAATCCTGTCGAATTTATTCATAAAAAGAAAAATTGTGTCATCAATCAAAGAGAAGTTGGACCGAGTACTCATTCCTTTTCAGATGCTCTTCGCGATGCTCTCCGTGAGGATCCTGATTATATACTTGTAGGAGAAATGAGAGATCTTGAAACCATATCTCTTGCAATTACTGCAGCAGAAACAGGACATCTGGTCTTCGGGACACTTCATACGTCAAGTGCTGCAAAAACTGTGGACAGGATAATAGATGCTTTCCCTGAAGGACAGCAAAATCAGATTAAAACTATGCTTTCGGAATCCATTCAGGCTGTGGTAGCTCAGACTCTCATAAAAAGAAAAGACGGAACAGGAAGGATTCCTGCTGCGGAAATTCTTATCGGAACTTCTGCAGTGCGTAATCTTATAAGAGAAGGAAAAACATATCAGATACTGTCTATGATTCAAACAGGAAGAAAAGATGGTATGCAGAGTCTGGATCAGTCGCTTAAAGATCTTATGATAAAAGGTCTTATATCAAGAGAAGATGCATATCGTTATGCTGTTGAAAAAGAAGCTTTCACCATGCCTGAACCTGTACCTGAGACTGAAGTGGCACAGGAATATGTGGGACAGAAGAAGAAATTCAGTTTCTGGTAATTTTATATGAAAATGATAAAGTTTTATGCTCCACTGTCTATTCATTTTCATATTTGGTTGTGACCGATACGGTCATGCCTGTTAGTGAGTCGTGAGAAGTGAGTAAGGAGCTAAAGGTGTTCGCCCGGTACCGCTGAAAATACACATTACGCATTACGAGTTAAACGTTACGAATATTAAGGGACTGTAAGAAAATAACTCTGGAACATTATGGTTTTTGTCCTCGCGTCACGCGTTATGCGTTACGCGTCACGATTTTAAATATGATAAGGTTATTTTTTACAACTCCTAAGGAGATATATGAAAAATAACATATTTCCAGTCTTTTTTTTAATTTACTTTATCTTTAGTTCTCCTCTCGCAGGTTGTGAGGCTGCAGGGGAAGAAGTATGTTTAAGGGATATGACGGTTAATCCTGCTCTTATATGCAAGGAAATCTATGATATTAACAGCCATGATGTGAGAGAAAAACATGATATAAATCTGAATATTGATATTATGGAAAATTTTCCTTATAATTCTCCTGTTACTCCTATTTCTGTTCTTCCTCTGGGAGGCAGGATTATCAATGTGGGACTCTGTCAGAATTTAAAATCCTGTTATATAGCCTGCGATGCCGGTTTTTCTCTTTATAAGGGAGACGGAGAAATTACTTTAAAGGGCAATCAGGTATTGTCTGTAAAGACTACCGGTATTTCTCCCGATCCGAACCATTTTTTCATAGTACCTGTAAAAATAAAACCTCAAAAGAGAGATAGTGTTCTGAAACTTATAACGGAAAATACCGATTCTACCTGTATACAAAAATGTTACAGAGGAAATTTTCAGATTTTTCTTAACTCAAAAGGTTTTATTACTGTAGTGAATG
Organism: uncultured Synergistia bacterium; assembly: GCA_964431735.1. GTDB lineage: Bacteria > Vulcanimicrobiota > SpSt-956 > SpSt-956 > JAKJGF01 > CALARM01. The sequence goes on from CAYSLJ010000030.1 coordinate 11,801, forward strand.
AGCTGAGTCTGAATGAATATCTGGCAGGGGTGGTGCCAAATGAAATGCCTTCTTCTTTCCCCCAGGAAGCATTGAAAGCACAGGCTATAGTAGCCAGAACCTATACATTAAAACATCTGAAAAAACATGAGAAAGACGGTTTTGATCTCTGTGCAACACAGCACTGCCAGGTCTACGGAGGGATTGAGAAGGAAACTCTTCAGACAAACAGTGCAGTCAGGGAAACAATACATCAAATGGTATTTTACGGTTCAGAACTTGCAGATACAGTATATCATTCTACCTGTGGCGGCATAACGGCAAATATAGAAAATGTCTGGCTCGCTTCACCGGTAGATTATTTAAAATCAGTGCCGGCACAGATAAATCCTGTATATTCTGCTTTCCAGTCAGAAGAAATTTTTAGACAATTTATAGATAATCCCGGAGAATGTTTCTGCCACGAGTCAAAGTTGTTTCGATGGGAAAGAAGTTACAGTAAAGTTGATTTGCAGGATATCCTTTTTCAAGGCCTATCTGGCACGTTTAATACACAGATAAAACTTGGAAATCTTGTTGATATATCGGTATATGAGAGAACCTTTGACGGAAGGGTGAAGGTTCTACTTGTAAAAGGAACGGAAGGAGAATACAGGGTTGAAAAAGATAAAATAAGATGGCTTACGAGTAAAGGAAAAATTGCTAAAGATGCTCTTCCCAGTACATTGTTTTATGTATATAAACCTGATGAAAATACTATTTCTTTTAGAGGAGGAGGATGGGGCCATGGCATAGGACTGTGTCAGTTCTGTGCTAAAGGTATGGCTGACAGGGGTATGAATTCTGTCGAAATAATAAAATATTTTTACAGAGGCTGTGTACTGGAATATCCCATGTGGTATAAAAACAGTGAACAGTGAAATTAGCTTATTATTTCTGATAACTGGTCACTGATAACTGGTAACTGAAAAAGAGGTGTATTATCTATGAAATGTCCCAGATGTAGATGTGAAATTCCCCATGGTGCAATAATCTGTCCTGAGTGTGCCAAACCTCTTGCAACATTTCCTGTAAGTGCTCTGGAAAAAAAGAGGAGTGAAGGTTTTAATCTTATGTGGATAGTTTATGGTTTCAGTTGCTGCCTCTTTCTTGTAATTGCCTTTATTGCTGTAATAATTATTCTTATGTTTTTATTTTCACCTGGATAATGATATGGAAAAATATTTAAAAATTATAGAAAAAGTTTTAATGCCGCCTCTAACAAAACTTTCGGAACAAAAACATCTTCGTGCTGTCAGGGATGGTATTATTTCAGTTCTTCCTATGATAATTACAGGGAGTATTTTTCTCCTGCTCGGTCAGCTTCCTGTAGATTTTATCAAAGAGCCTGATTATAGCAGATGGATTGTAGATAAGGTGAAATTTTACCAGGATCATGTAAGCCCCAATCTTCTGATACCGTACAGATTGTCTATGGGATTTATGGCTCTTTATGCAGCCTTTTCAATTGCCTTCAGTCTTTCACAGACATATCAAATGGACAGTCTGGCTACAGGTATTTTATCTGCAGCTTCATTCCTTCTTACCATTCTGCCTCAAAAAGTTCTTCTTCCGGCAGGAGTTAAACCTGAATGGGTAATTCCTGTAGATAAACTTGGAGGAAAAGGTCTTTTTGTTGCTATATTCTGCGCTTTTATTACAGTAGAACTGACAAGATTTATTATGTCGAAAAAGCTCTTTTTTTCTCTGCCTGAAGGTGTTCCTCCTGCCGTGGCAAGAGCTTTTACTTCTCTTATACCAAGTATAGTCGTGCTAACTCTCATATGGGGTTTAACCATGATTGTGGATATACATGTTTTTCTGTCATGGATTCTGACTCCTCTGGTCAGAACAGGAGACGGTCTTGTTGCCATAATACTTATAAATCTTCTTATACAGCTTATATGGGTTACAGGTATTCATGGCACATCTGTTGTTAATGCCGTAGCTCTTCCTTTCTGGCTCAGTTATCTTGAAGATAACAGTGCGGCTCATGCGGCAGGCGCCGTACTGCCTCACGTTACATCACTTCCGTTTTACCAGTGGTTTGTATGGATAGGAGGTTCGGGAGCTACGTTGAGCCTCGTAATAATGATGTTTTTTTCGAAATCTTCTCAGTTAAGAAGTCTGTCCAGGATTTCTATATTACCGTCTTTATTTAATATAAATGAACCGATTATATTCGGTCTTCCTGTTGTTATGAACCCGGTTATAGCGGTACCATTTGTAATGTCTCCTGTAGTATCGGGTACGATTTCTTTTATAGCAATTAAAACAGGACTTGTTCAGGCTCCTTACATTCTTGCTCCATGGACACTTCCTGTTTTTCTGGGAGCCCTTTTCTCTACAGGTTTCGACTGGAGAGCTTTAATACTGGTAATAGTAAATATGTTTGTAGTTGGACTTATATATTATCCTTTTCTCAAAATTATGGAAAATAAAGCTTTAGAAAATGAGAAATCGGGAGAAGGGAAATCGTGATGCATGGCGGGTAATAAACGCCTGATTATAATCACTCTGCAACCAGGAGGCTTAAATGATGGATATAAACGAAGAACAGCAGATTTTTCAGATAATACTTCACAGCGGTAATTCCCGGGCTGAAAGTTATACTGCTCTCAGGGAAGGAAGAAAGGGGAATCTGAATGAGGCCGGAATGGCTATGGAAAAATCCCGGGACGAACTGGATAAAGCACATAGAATACACAGAGAGATGTTAAGTGATCCCGATAAAGTGACTTCATGTCCGTCTCTTCTTATGGTTCACGCACAGGATCATCTCATGACGGCTATGGCAGAACAGACCCTTATAACAGAAATGAATGAACAACTGGAATTAATCAGAAAAATGTCGGAAAGAATTAAAGTGCTGGAAGATTCTGCATGTAGTGAGTCGTGAAGAGTGAAGAGTAGGGGGGTACCACTGGGTGAACCACTGTTCGCCCGGTACTGGTGAAGACATACATCACGCATCACGCATCACGCATTACGCGTCACGATTTTAAATAAGGAAGTTTTATATAATGTCAAAAAAATTGAAAATAGCCGTAATAGGTGCCGGCAGCACTTATACGCCTGAACTTGTAGACAGTTTTATAAAAAATTACAGTGAAGTTTCTCTTGAGGAATTATATCTTATGGATATAGACTCTGATAAATTATCTATTATAGAGAAGCTTGTGAGCAGAATGGTTTATGCCTGTGGTGTTCCTGTAAAGATAAAATCCGGAACGGAAATTCCTGAAGCTCTTAAAGGAGCAGATTTTGTAATACTGCAGATAAGAGTTGAGGGACTTAATGCCAGGTACAGGGATGAAACTGTTCCTCTTGAATTCGGTTGTATCGGCCAGGAAACTACGGGAGCAGGAGGATTTTCCTGTGCACTGAGAACAATTCCTGCCATACTTCATATATGTAAAATTGCCGAACAATACTGTCCTCATGCATGGATAATAAATTTTACCAATCCTTCCGGTATTATTACGGAAGCTATAAGTAAGTATACTTCAATGAAAGTAATAGGACTCTGTAATGTCCCTATGTTTATAAAAAGGAAAATAGCAGAATCTTTCAATGTTTCAGATGAAACGGTAGATTTTGACTATGTGGGACTCAACCATCTTTCATGGTTTACAGACATAAGGATAGACGGTAAAACTGTGCTTAAAAACCTTATAGAAGAAGGAATAAAGATAAAACTTGCCAATATGTCTGATTTTCCTGTTGATGATTACCTTGTAAAAACAACAGGCTTTTTTCCGTCCCCTTATCTGAAATATTATTATCATCATGACAGTATATTAAAGGAACAGTTAAAAGCTGATAAAACGCGGGCCGAGAAGGTTATGGAAATAGAAAAAAAACTTCTTGCTCTTTATAAGGATCCATGCCTTACGGAAAAGCCGAAAGAACTGGAAGAACGAGGAGGGGCATGCTATTCCAGAGCCGCTTTCTCTATAATATCGTCAATATTAAATAATAAAGGAGAGAAACATGTAGTAAATATACCAAATAGTGGTATATATACTGATTTGCCTTCAGATGCCATTATAGAAACACCTGTAAAATTATATTCGGCCGGCTATGAATTACTTTCAGAGGGACTTATGTTACCTCTGCCTTTAAGAGGTCTTATAGAAAGTGTAAAGTCCTATGAAAGCCTTACAGTGGAGGCCTCGGTACAATCATCATATAAATATGCTTTAATGGCTTTAATGGCTCATCCTCTTACAGGTCAGTATGAGAAAGCCAGGCCTCTCCTTGATGCTATATTGAAACGGAATAATATATTCGTGAAGAGTGAAGAGTGAAAAAGTGATGTGTAACCATTACGAACCACCTGTCACGCGTCACGATTTATAAAGGAGGTTATTTCCATGGGACAGGAACAAAAAGAGGAGAAAGATAAAAAAATACAGGAAGAAAATAAAGAAAAAGATAAAACGGAGATTAAGCCAGATAAACCGCCTGTAAAACTGGATTTAATAGGTTTTGGCAGTTTTGATGTGCCATTATGAGATTTTAATAAATTACTTGCGCCGACAAGGAGGAAGTTGACTCTCGATAAAGAATTCTTACAGGCGGTTACAATTAATATGAATATTAATTGTCAGATAGATTTCTGCTTTCAGGTAGAGTATCATAAAGCGTTAAAAAAATAAAGAGGTGAATGTTTTGAATAGTAAGAGGGTTGTTGTAACCGGTATTGGCCCAATATGTTGTAATGGTATAGGTAAGGATATATACTGGAATAGTTTAATCGAAGGAAAGACAGGTATTGATCGTATTTCTTCATTTGATCCCGCACCTTTTGTCAGCCAGGTTGCAGGAGAAGTTAAAAATTTTGTTGTCAGTGATTTTATAGATAAAAAAGAAGCAAAGAGGATGGATAGATTTACCCAGTTTGCCGTATCTGCTACAAAACTGGCCATGGATGATTCAAACCTTACCATAACAGATGAAATGAGTGAAAGAGTTGGTGTTCTTGTTGGAAGTGGTATTGGAGGATTGAGCACGCTGGAACAGCAATGTGATGTTTTGAGTAAAAAAGGACCTGCTAAAGTAAGTCCATTTTTTATTCCCATGCTTATAGCCAATATGGCATCAGGACAGATTTCCATTCATTATAAGGCCAGAGGACCAAATTTTTGTATAGTTACAGCATGTGCTACAGGAGCCCACTGTATTGGAGAGAGTTATAATATTATCAAGAGAGGCCTCGCTGATGTAATGATTGCCGGCGGCTCTGATGCAGCTATAACACCTATGAGTGTAGCAGGTTTTGGGAATATGAAGGCTCTTACCAGAAGAAATGATGAACCTGCAAAAGCCTGCAGACCTTTTGATAAGGATAGAGACGGTTTTATTATTGCAGAAGGTGCATGTATATTGATACTTGAGGCTCTTGACTTTGCCAGAGCAAGAGGAGCAAAGATATACGGTGAGATTATAGGTTTTGGTATGTCTGCCGATGCATATCATATTACTGCTCCTGACCCTGAAGGTGACGGCGCCCAGAGGACTATGATATGTGCTCTCAAAGATGCAGGTCTTTCTCCGGAAAAGATTGATTATATAAACGCTCATGGAACTTCTACTCCTTTTAATGATCGTATTGAAACTTATGCCATAAAGAAAGTCTTTGGAGACTATGCCGGTAAAGTTCCTATAAGTTCGAATAAATCAATGATAGGCCATACACTTGGAGCGGCAGGTGCACTGGAATTTGCCTCTACGTTACTTACTGTTCAAAATGATATAATACCTCCTACTATAAATTATGAAACCCCTGATCCTGAATGTGAACTGGATTATGTACCGAATAAAGCAAGAAAGACAACAGTGAATATTGCACTGTCCAATTCTTTCGGTTTTGGAGGAACTAATGCTGTACTTGTAGCCAGTAAGTATAATGAAAAAGCCTGACAGGAAAATTGAGAAACTTGAGAATAAAATCTGCTATAAGTTTAAAGACAGAGCTATACTGGAAAGAGCTTTAACCCATGAATCTTTTGTTCATGAAATGCGAGGAAAAGACGAGAATAGAAATAAACCGGGTCATTATGAGCAGCTTGAATTTTTAGGAGATTCAGTCCTTGGTCTTGCTATATGTCATATTCTCTTAAAAAAATTTCCTGACAAAAGGGAAGGATGGCTTGCAAAAACAAAAGCTCTTGTAGTAAGCAAAGATGTGCTGGAGAAAAAAGCTATAGAAATAAAACTCGGTTCTTTTCTTAATCTCGGCAGAGGTGAATTAAAGAGTGGAGGTAAAAAGAGACCATCCATTCTCGTTGATTCTTTTGAAGCATTGATAGGTGCTCTGTTTTTAGACGGAGGTTACGAAGTCTGCAGAGATTTTGTAGAAAAACAATTCTCCGAAGAAGTTGACCTGGTTATGAAAGAAGAACTGGTAGACTATAAAACCCTTCTTCAGGAAATAAGCCAGAGCCGTTATCACTGTCTCCCTTTTTATAAAGTAACAGAGGAACTGGGACCTGAACATGAGAAAACCTTTCATATAACTGTTTATGTGAATAATAATCTTATGGGTAATGGCTTCGGAAAAACTAAAAAAGAGGCGGGACAACTGGCGGCTCAGGAAGCAATTAAAAAACTTAAGGCTATATGCGAAGGAAATGATTAAGAGGATATTTTTTCTGGTATGTTGCTTTTTATTTATAAATTCTATTTTGCCATGCTCCGGTCAGACTAAAAAGTTTTTCCCCGTTAAAGGCAGGCGAATTGTCTGCAGGGACCATAATCTGAAGAATACAAAGAAGGCTCATAAAAATAACTCTGAAGAAGAAAAAGATACCGGTGTATTTATTCCTTCCAAGCCTTTTTTTGATCTCATAATTGTTGGCCTTGCAGAGGGAAGTGTCACAGGTTTTTCAAAAACAGGAACTATGGCGGAAGAACCTGGATTTAAGGACGGACTTGATAGCAGGGGAAGAGTATCAATTTATGTAAGAGGAAAAGTAGCGGAAAAATATGGAATAACAGTAAACTATGATTCTGAAGATGATGGTGACAGACTATTTGATAATCTTGATCCTGATAAGCTGTATCCCATGTACGGAGACGGAAGTAATTACTATAGAGACGGTCAATCGAAAAATAAAGTTTATGTCAGATTAGATATAGATAAGTCGTACCTTATGTACGGAAATTTTTCCGCAGGTTTTACAGGCACAGAATTTTCTTCCTACAACAGGACTGTTCCCGGCGTAAAAGGTCATTACGAAAATTCCTCTATGAAACTTACACTTCTTGGTTCTACTGCCAATCAGACTGCCAGAGAAGATGAAATAAAAGGTAATGGCCTTTCAGGCGTTTTTTCCCTCTCAGGCAAAGATATTCTTGAGGGAAGCGAACGTATAAGGATAGAAACCAGAGATAGAGATATTCCCGATTTAATAATAAATTCTCAGGTGAAAATGAGAAACAGAGATTATACGATAGATTATGACAGGAGGACAATCATATTTAAAGAACCTGTTCCTTCTGTAGATGAAGCAGGTAATCCTGTTTATGTCATAGCCGGTTATGAATGTAATGACAGGGAAGATGTTACAAAACTCGGACTCAGAGGTGATATAAATTTTACGCCTTCTTTATCGGGAGGTTTTACTTATGTAAATGAAAATTCCAGAGAAAATTTCGAGGTTATGGGATTTCACAGTAATTTTAAAGTAAAAGACAGACTTAATGTTTACGGAGAATATGCAAGAAGTCGCTCCAGGTCAGTTTATGGCGCGGCAGGAAAGCTTGAATTGAGTGCAAATATATCGCCTGATGTCGGGGTAAACTGTTTTTACAGAAAGGTAGAAAAGAATTTTCTTAATCCTTACTCCAGAACCATACCGGGCAGTACCCAGTATGGAGTGGAAAGTTCTATTAATTTTGCAGATGATAATTTGATAAAATTAAGTTATATTAAAGGAAAAAATGATATAAAATCTACAGACACCCACAGGGCTCAGATAGATTATAAGAAGAACATAGGAACAGTTCAGATAAATTCAGGATATGTCTATAAAGATTTTACCTCTTCTGTGAAAAAAAAAACATCCCATATATTAAACTTCGGAATAAAGAAAACATTGACATCCAATCTGTCACTTTTTGCTCTGGAAGAAGTGAACTGGAATAAGGAAAATTCGGAAACTCATTTTCTTGCCGATTCTACTACGAGTCTCGGTGTAGAATATCTTTTCGAAAACGGGATGACAGGATATTTGAGACAGGATTTTGTAAGAGGTGGTAGATTCGACGGTAACAATACTGTTCTCGGATTTCGATCTCCCATAGGACTCGGAGAAAATACAGAGTTCTACGCTCAATATGGCCTTAATGGTGCAGTAAGCGGTAGAAATAATCAGGCATCTGTGGGCCTTAACAGCAGAATAAACCTTACAGAAGGACTGCTTATGAGATTGAATTATGAGAGACTCTTCGGAAATCAGGATTTAGAACCATCTGAAGCCATATCTGTATCCACCGAATTTCTCTCATCAGATAGAATAAAAGCAAGTGCCAGATATGAAATAAGAAACGGTGAAACAGACAGGGAAAAATTAATAAGTGTTTACGGAGATGGTAAAATTACCGATGATTTAAGCATAATAGGCCGTTTTACCTTCAGTGACCTGGAAGAGGCAGGAGATTACAGCAGAATAGATTCTACCTTGACAGCCGGACTTGCCTACAGGCCTGTATGGAATAATAAATTAAACCTTCTCGCCAGGTATGATGTAAAACGGTACAGACTTATGTCAGATAATATTGATACTCTGACATATATTGCTTCTGTAGAAGGTATTTATGATATTACAGATAACATGGAAATATATGGAAGATATGCATGGAAAAGGGAAGTAAATAAATTAAATAACAGTGCAGATGAAATAGATTTATTTTCTGCAAGACTGACCTATAGTTTTAACGATAGATTATCAGTATTTGGTGAAGCAGGTCTTATTCGCTACATGGACAGAGATCAAAGACATCTGGCTTCAATGATGGCAGTAGATTATCTACTCTGGCAGAACTGGGTAGTAGAAAGCGGATATATTTTTAAACAATTTGAAGATTTTGACGATAATAATAGTACAAGGTCACAGGGGCCTTTTTTGAGACTCGTTCTCAGGTATTAGGTCGGTGGCACGTAATGAAATTCAGCTGTTATTATAGTGTATTTCATAACTCACCGGAATTTAATTAGAGTGAAAAGTGAAAAGTGAAAATAACAGAATATTACTCACTTTTCACTTCATAAGGAGTACCTTATTTATGGATGAAGACAAGAAAATGATTTTAGTTGTAGAAGATGAAAAACCTTTAAGAATAGCTCTCTGTAACCTGCTTCAGGATGAAGGTTTCTGTATCCTGGAAGCAGAAGACGGAAAAATTGCTCTTGAATTGATGAGAGATAATCGTCCCAATCTGATTATAACAGATCTTAAAATGCCAAAGGTAGACGGCATGAAATTATTGAAACGCATCAAGGAAATGGATCAGAACCTTCCTGTAATAGTTATCACCGCCTATGGTACAAGTTCTACTGCTATAGATGCAATGAAACATGGTGCCTATGATTATATAACAAAACCTTTTGATCTGGACGAAGTACTGCTTACAGTAAAAAGGGCTCTCTCTCACGAAGCTCTTGCTATGGAAGTAAAAGCTTTGAAAGATGAACTTTCGGAAAAATACAGAATAGATAATATAATAGGAAACAGCAGCCAGATGCAGGATATATACAAAACTATAGGCCGTATAGCAGAAAGCAAAGCAACAGTACTTATTCAGGGAGAAAGCGGTACAGGTAAAGAACTTGTAGCAAATGCCGTACATTATAACAGTTTACGGAAAAACGGACCTTTCATAAAAATGAACTGTGCCGCTTTACCTGAAACTCTTCTTGAAAGCGAATTGTTCGGGCATGAGAAAGGTTCTTTTACAGGTGCCGTTACGGCAAGAAGAGGTAAATTCGAAGCAGCCCACGGCGGGACTATTTTCCTTGATGAAATAGGGGAGATGAGCCCTATGCTCCAGAGCAAGCTTCTACGTATTCTTCAGGATCAGACATTTGATAGAATCGGAGGTAATCAGAGTATAACAGTTGACGTAAGAGTGATTGCGGCAACAAATAAAAATCTTGAAGAAGAGGTAAAAAAAGGAAGGTTTCGAGAAGATCTCTATTATCGTTTAAATGTAGTTTTTATTCACATACCTCCTCTCAGAAGCAGGAAAGAAGATATAATACCGTTAATAGAATATTTTCTCACGAAATACAGCTCTGAAGTAAAATCAGAGACTATAGGTATTTCAAAGGCAGTTGTAGATATTCTTTTGAATTATGACTGGCCCGGTAATGTAAGAGAACTTGAAAATGTAATAGAAAGATCGATAGTTTTCTCAGGAGGTAAGACTATAGTGCCGGAACATTTACCTGTTACACTCAGAGCTACAGGTCAGCCGGTCAGCATTTCAGGCAGTCAGCCGGTCAGTGGCCAGTAGGCAGTCACAATGATTAAGTGGAGCGATAGCGACGAAGCAATCCCGTCTGATTAACTTCTACCGGTGTAATTGCTTTGCTTCGTTCGTAATGACCAGGTTTACCCATTAAAATTATCATGATAATGGCAGACACCGGTCAGTTAAAAGCTAACATGCTGAAATACTGACAGAAGAAAGTAATGAATTATGCAGGACAATGATAAAGCATATGACGTGAAAAATTATATAGAAAAAGTAAAAATAGATCTTCTTGATAAGGAACATTTTGTTGAGCTTTATAATATAGACAGCAATGTTATTACCCTTATGAGAAAAGAAGGTCATATAATATATTTATGCTCAATTTTTAACGGCCATGACCATGGAATTACAGATACAGGAATTATTCTTGCCGGTTATGAAAAATCTCTCATAGAATTTATTCGGGACGTAGAATTTTCTTCGAAAAAAGAGGTTATAAGAGGAAATCTTCTCCTTGTATTTTCAGGTTATGAACCATCCCCGGTAAGAACAGATTTTGCCATAAAAAATATAAAAAACAGAATCCATCTTTTACCTCTTATAGCAGTTCTGGAAAGCAGTAAAATTTTTTCTCCTGATGATCAATTAACATATATTCCTGAATATCCTCCCGGAAGAAATTTCTTTAAAGAGAGACTTCCAGAAGTAGAGATTAATGAAGAAAGAAAAGAACAGATCACCTTTCTTATTAATAAAGAATTTAAAGAAATAGAGAAAATGGAGCGATTCAGGGAAGCAATGAATAAAACCAGACCTTATGTGACATGGATTTTACTGGCTTTAAATATATTTATATGGTTTGTCATGGAAGGAGCGGGAGGAACGGAAAATGTCAATGTCCTCACTGTATTTGGCGTTAATGAAAGGATTGCCATATGGAATGGAGAATACTGGCGACTTTTTTCTTCCATGTTTATTCATATAGGACTGCTTCATCTTTCAGGCAACTGTCTTTTCCTTTATTTATGCGGTCCTCTGCTGGAATTGAGCTATGGTCATGAAAAATTTCTGATTATCTATATTTTAAGCGGTTTCCTTGGAAACATATTGAGCCTTCTCGGTATGAAATATTCCGTAACAGGTATATCGGCAGGAGCATCAGGGGCATTATTCGGTATTCTCGGATCATTAATATCATTTACAATAATCGAAAGAAAGGTTCTTCCTTATAAGCTTTACAGATCTCTTATTAAAAATTTAGTTCTTATTGTAGTTCTTAATTTACTGGTAGGACTGGTAATTCCTAATATAGATATACTGGCTCATACAGGTGGTTTTTTATCTGGACTTATACTCGGATATATACTGGAAAATGAAATATATATTGATAAGAAGAAGAAACATTTTAAAGTCATACCTGCTATAACCGGTATAATATTTGTAATTCTTTCTGTAATTGTTTCTTATATGGCCATTGTTCCGCCGGGGAATATGTCCTACTATACAGGTAATAATTACCTGAGAGAGGAACAATATGAGGAAGCGGAAAAGGAATTTACGAAAGCTATTGCAGTTGACCCGAACAGTTCCGATATATATATCAAACTTGCCATAGCATGTCTTGGACAGAATAAGATTGATATGGCTCTTGAGAAAGTGGAATATTCATTGAAACTTGACTCTGACGGAGTCCTTGCCAATTATCTTGCTGGCACTATATATCAGCAAAAGGGAGAACTGGATAAAGCCTTGTTTTATTATAGTAAATCCATAGAGATAGATAAAAAATTTGCTCTCGGTTACCAGGGCTCAGGAGATATATACAGACTTCAGAAAAAATGGGATCTTGCTCTGGAAAATTCAAAAAAAGCCATAGAAATAAATTCCCTTCTCCCTTCAGCCTACAGTTCTCTGGGCTGGATTTATCTTTATCAGCAGAATATTGACGAAGCAAATAAGCAATTTGACAGATCTCTTAATATGTCGTCACAGACCGATATAAAAGCTCTTATAGGTACTGCAGGCATCTATATGTACAGAGGAGATTTTCAGAAAGCCCTTGATGAAGCAGACAGAATAAAAAAACTTAAAAGACAGTCTTACCTTGGGGATATGATAGAAAGTGATATTTACAGAACAGAGGGAAAATATGATAAATCCATAGCTTCTGCCATGAGTGCAGTAGAAAAAGAACCGGCAGATTATTATACACATTTTTATCTTGCCAGATCTTATCTGTCTTCAGGCAAACATAAAGAAGCTCTTACATCTATTCAGAAATCAATCGAACTGGATTGTAATGAACCTTATGCCTGGGAATTAATGGCTTTTCTCTATTACAGGCTTGATCTTATCAAAGAATTAACCTTTAAAGAACCGGTAATAGATAATAAGATGTATCACCTGTTTCTGGCAAATTGTTATTATTACAGTAAAGATTTTTCCAGGGCAGAAGCAGAGGTTGATAAACTTCTTGAACTGGATTCTGTTATAATAGAGGCCTATCTGTTAAAAACCGTTATATTTTATAACAGAGGCGATATAAATAAAGCAGAGGAAACTATTTATAAAGCAAAATCTATAGATCCCTATGAGGACAGAATAACCTATAGAAATGCCTTTGTTTTATTGCAGAGCGGGAAAAAAGAAGAGGCTATTAAAGAGTTTGCACGATTAAAAGATATGTCGAATTCTCTAACCTATTACGGTAAAGCCTTTATTCTCTATTTAAATAAAGATTTTGACGGAGCCAGAAAAGAGGTGGTTACCGGTCTTAAAATTTATAACGAAGATCCTGAAGGACATTTGCTTCTTGCCATGATTGCAGAAGGTAAAGGCGAAATAGTGAAAGCCTGTGACGAATATAAAACTGTTCTTTTATATGATCCTAACAGAATAGATGCAAAGAAAAAACTTCACGAACTTGCTTCAGGGGAGAATTGATATGAGACGTATAGTATTAAAAATTACTCTTCTTATTTCAATTATGGTTTTCTTTACCTCTTTAATGACAGGTTATTTTTTTTCCAGGGCAATGGATTATCATTTACATGATTATATAAGCGATTCTATAAATATAAATGATTCTAAAACCGGTGGAAGTCAGATACTGTTTAAACTTCTTCAGAAGGATTTTTTTCATGAAGTATATCCTGAATTTATATTGATGATTATATGTTCTACATTTATTTCTGTAATAGCCATTTACTTCATAATACTTCATGAAGTAAAACCCTTGAAGAAATTGAGGGAAGGGGCTGGGGAGATAGGGTCAGGCAATCTGGATTACAGGATAGACATAAAAAGAAATGATATATTCGGATATATTGCAAATTCTTTTAATATTATGGCTGAATCCCTTCAGAAAAGCCGTATGTTAAGAAAACAATTTTTTGCCGATGCAGCTCATGAGCTTAAAACACCGATTACTGTAATTAAAGGCAATCTGGAAGGAATGATAGATAGCATTATACCTGTTAATGAAGAAAACCTTAAATCATTACTGGAAGAAACAGAATATTTGAATAATATAATAAAAGATATAAAAGAGCTTGCTCTTGCAGATTCTGGAGAAATTACCCTTAATAAAAAGAAGATAGATATAAATAAGATTATTGAAGCTTCTACAGGCATGTTACATATGCAGATACATGCAAAAGATATAAATATGACAACTGATTTTCAGATAGAAAAGCCTGAAGCCTTTATAGATCTGGAAAGGTTCAATCAGGTTATATACAATCTCCTGGTTAATGCCATCAAATATACTCCTCAGAAGGGACACATCAAAATTAAGACGGAAAAACTATTGGAAAATAATATAGAATCTGTTAAAATTACAATACAGGATAGCGGGAAAGGTATACCTCCTGATGATTTGCCTTATATATTCGAAAGATTTTACCGTGTCGATAAATCAAGGGATAGAAAAACAGGCGGACTCGGTCTTGGCCTTGCCATTGTCCGTAAAATTATAGAACTTCATGGAGGAACTATAAAAGCAGAAAGTGTTCTCAATGAAGGAAGCATTTTTTATATTATAATACCTTTGTAGAAGGCATATTTATATGGGAATCGTAACGCGTAACGCGTAACGCGTGACGGGTTTAATCCCTACTTTTTCTAACAAATTTTCATCTGAACATTATTAAAATCTTACGGGAGGTGTCAGAAAAATGATAAATAATACTGTCCTTATTGTTGATGATGACAAAAAAATTACAGATCTTCTTAAAGCATACTTCGTAAAAGAGAATTTTACTGTTTTAACGGCATATGACGGTCACGATGCTTTAATAGCAGTAAAAGCACATAACCCGGATATAGTAATACTGGATTTGATGCTGCCTGTCCTGGATGGTTTCGAAGTATTAAAAAGTATGAGAAAAGACAGCAATATACCTGTTATAATGCTTACTGCCAGGGATGAAGAGACAGATAAATTAATAGGCCTTGAAATAGGTGCCGATGATTATATAGCAAAGCCATTCAGCCCTAAAGAGGTAGTCGCAAGGGTAAAGGCTGTTCTGAGGAGAGTTCATACTGTGCAGGATGTCTCCAGGGAAATCAAAGTTGGAGTAATTACAGTTGATCTGAAAAAATATGAGGTGAGGAAAAAAGGTAGAGTCATTGAATTTACTCCTATTGAGTTCAAAATATTTGAACTTCTCTGTCAGAATCCGGGACAGGTTTACACCCGCCTTCAGATAATAGAAAAGGTTCAGGGCTATGAATTTGACGGTTATGACAGGACTGTTGATGCCCATATTAAAAATATAAGAAAGAAAATTGAAGAAAACCCCCAGAAACCTGAATATCTGGTAACAGTGTTTGGAGTCGGATATAAACTTGTATCTCCTGATATAGAAGGGTAATTTATATAAAAAAATTATGAAAGATTCTACGAAGAAATTTTTTACTGCTTTTTATCGATTTTCAGGGAGAAGAATTTTTCTTCTTTTTTTGATAGTTTTATTTAATTCAGGCCTTGAATCCCTTTCCGTACTGTTACTTATTCCGTTTTTTCATATCACAAAAGTTATGCCTGATATGCCGGGGATTAATATTCCTCTTATGGATTATTTTCATAATGAAAAATACGGTCTTATTATTGTTCTGTTACTATTTCTCATAGTGTCTGTAATTCAGGAATATATAAAGAAATATATAAGTGTTACGATTGTTTCGGTAAAAGCCGGCTTTGTGAGAATGTTAAGTGATCAGTTATATGAAGCTTTCGCCATGGCAAAATGGCAGGCAATATTAAGCAGGAGAAAATCCGATATAGCAAATGCTCTTACAAATGAATTAAAATTAATAGATATAGGAACAACCACATTACTTCAATTTTCCACATCTATCCCTCTTATACTGGTACAGTTAATCATATGTTTTTTTATTTCTTCTTATGGCACTCTCTGTGCTGTTCTTGCAGGTATAATGTTCTTTTTTTTCCTGAGACCTGTAAATAAGAAGCTCGGAAATATTGCAGAAACATTAAATACTCTTCTTAAAGACAGTTTGTCCGATGCCAGTGAACACCTGAACGGCATAAAAGAAGTGAAGAGTTACGGAGCGGAACAGGTTCATATAGACAGGTTTTCTACGAAAAATCGTGATACAGAAAAAAAATATGTTCAGTTTGTACAGCTATTTACCCATTCAAATTTTATCTATAACAGCGGAACGTTTTTCTTGATGGCTCTTTTTGTATTCATATCTCTCACTGTTTTTTCAGAGAGTCTTACAAAATTGATCATTCTATTTGTCATATTCCTGAGAATCTGGCCTTTATTTTCAGGTTTTCAGATGACATTGCAGTTTTTTTTAATCATGTTTCCTGCATGGGAGAGTTTCTGGCGCGTTACTGAAGAATTGAAATCTCAACGGGAAGAATATAAGATTGAAGCCGATATAAAACCTCTCGTATTAAATAAAGGAATAGAATTAAAAAACCTTTCTTTTTCATATGACGGAGGAGAAAAAAAAGCTCTGAACAATATCAATCTTATCATACCTGTAAATTCAAATATTGCAATTACAGGTCATTCGGGTTCCGGTAAAAGTACCCTTATAGATATCATGACAGGTCTTCTGGAACAGCAGGAAGGAGAAATTTTAATCGACGGTGTTCCCCTCAGAGGAGAAAACCTTTATGCCTGGCGCAGGTCAATAGGTTTTGTCCCTCAGGAAACCTTTCTTTTTCATGGTACTGTAAAAGAAAATCTTTTATGGGCCAGACCTTCTGCTACAGAAGAAGAAATATGGCATGCCCTTGAACTGTCTGCATCGGATTTTATAAAAAAGTTCCCTTCAGGACTGGATACTCCTCTCGGAGATAGAGGAACAGGTCTTTCAGGCGGTGAAAAACAGAGAATTGCCCTGGCAAGAGCAATACTAAGGAATCCTTCTCTTCTTATACTTGATGAGGCAACAAGTTCTCTTGATGTGGAAAATGAAAGTAAAATTTTCAAAGCCATAGAAAAACTGAAGGGAAAAATTACAATGATTACGATTGCTCACCGTATATCTACTATTAAGAATGCAGATGAAATAATCTTCCTTGATTGTGGTTCTATTATTGAAAGGGGAAATTTTGATGAACTTCAAAAGAAGGGAGGGAAGTTTTCCGAACTTGTAAAGGAAGATTCTTTCCGGGGAAGTAGTGAGTAGTGAGTGAAAAGTGAAAAGTGAAAAGTAGGGGCGCCCCCCTGTGGTCGCCCGGTACCGGTGAAAATACGCATCACGCATCACGCATCACGAACCACCTGTCACGCGTTACGTGTTACGCGTTACGACAAAAAGATAACATCGGAAAAATTCATAGATTGAACAAAGGAGATTGACAATATGTTACTTTTATTTCGTTCTTTTAGCAATACCCCTTATGTATATGATTCCAATACCAATGATATGTTCAAGATAGATGAAGATGTATTTTTTAAACTTCAGGAAGCAAATGGACATGTAAGCCAATTAAAGGATGAAAAGATTAAAAAGTCATGCGAAGAAGCGGGAATCACTGACTCTATATTACCACTTCAGAAGCCAGAGCTTTTTAAAAAAGATATGGAAGATATGAACCTCGGTTTTACCAAATTGACTCTCGGTATAACTCATAGCTGTAATCTTCGCTGCAGTTACTGTATTTATTCCGGAACATTTCAGGATGAAAGAACTCATGAGAGTAAGCATATGTCCCTGGAAATGGCAGATAAAATAATAGATACCTTCTTCGTGAAGACGGAAGAGCCTGAAAAACAGCCACAGGCGGTTATTTTTTACGGAGGAGAACCTTTTATGAATTTTACTGTCTTAAAACATGTTGTAGAAAGGGTTAAAGATTTAAATAAGAAGACAGGATTTTCCGTTACCACAAACGGTGTGATGTTGAAAAAAGCTGATATACTGGATTTTATAGTAAAGAATAATTTTTTAATGAATATAAGTTTTGACGGACCTGTTCAGGATCGTGTGAGAATTGATGAAAAGGGTAACGGTACTTTTAATGCTCTTATATCAATTCTCGAGGCCATAAAGGAAAAACATCCTGAATATTATGAAAAAAATATTGGATTTAATGTTACTGTAACACCTGCAACAGATCTGCCGGAAACTGTCACATTTTTTCACAGTAATCCCTTGTTTAAGAATAAAAATTTAAATATTATAAGACACTATGATCCGGATAATGCCTTCTGCAGAAAATATGACCTTATGGAAAATCAGGAGTTATTGAAAGGAGATTTCGAGAAACTCAGGAAAGAATATCCTGAAATCTATAAAGAAAATCCTTCTTTTCACAATGGATGTTATCTTTCATCAATGGTGCAGGTAAACCAGAGGGCTATGGGAAACAGAGGATTTCTACCACTTAATTCCTGCTGTTATCCGGGATTGAATACAGTTTTTGTAGATATTAACGGTAACTGTTTTGCCTGTGAAAGAACAGAACATGCCCCTGTAGGCCATATAGATAAAAAACCTGTCGATGATGAAATAGTAGAGAAATATGTAAAAACTTATTATGATATTGCCAGTAAACACTGTCCTCAGTGCTGGGCATCGCACCTGTGTGCCAAGTGTTATTCCCATGTAAAAAGAGGGGAAGTAACGGAAAAGAATTTTCTTGAATACTGTGATTCTTTCAGAAAATCAGTAAAATCATCTCTTGAGCTCTTTGCCACTATTAAAGAAAAAGACGAGACAGCTTTTGATGATGTTAAGATAATTACTTCTATCAATGATTAGTCAGTGAGTAGTGAGTAGTGAGTAGAGATTATATTTAACTCGCTGCTCACTTAAAACGGAGGGAAACATGACAGACGAATTAACTGTTGCAATTGAAGAATTTTGTGATTCCATTGCAAATTTTATTGATATTGTTTATTCCGGCGATCCGAAATTTATACGTCATGAGGGACGGCTTGTTCTTGAGGATAAACCTGTACCATGTATAAAAAAAGATGCTAAAAAAATGGCATGTTATGAAAAATTACATGCTCTTATTGCAGACGATGAAGATTTCAGATTTGCCCATAAAAAAGCCGGTTCCTGGGGGAAACCTGACGGAATTATCGAAGAGATGGTTAAAAGAGCTTTTAATGACGGGAAAATTGATTCATCTCCTGCCATAACTTATATTCAGAATTTCAGTAAAACCCTTTCCATGAAATATTTAGATTATACAATCTTCAGACGTATTCTCGGAATCGAAATGACATGTGACAGAATCGAACTTGAACCTGGAGTAGTTCTGGTCCGACTTACGGAAAAAGAAATGAATGACAGAATGCCGAATATGTCTATGATGGAAATAGGCATGCCTTACATAGATCTTACACAGCATATGGCTGAACTGAGATGTACTGTTCAGGTTAAAAATAAAAAACTTTACTGGCTTAATCCTTCGAAAGATATAAAAGATAATCTGTTAAATATGTGCAATATAGTCTTTTCATCTCTCATACTCTATAAATCAGGCATGATGGAAGCAGGACCTTATTTTTTTAAAATCAATCCTGAAGGAGGGGAAGATCTATTTGAACATATTCCTCTGACCTATCAGTTTTTTCTGCCCGTATTTCCGGGAAAAATTTTTATAAATGAAGAGGATATAGAACCTTTACAATCTTCATATAGAGCGGTAAATAAAATTTGCAGTGAAACAAGTGTTCTTTATTCTGCTCTGAAACGTTTTATACTGGGCACCAACAGAGTTATTCCTGAAGATAAACTTGTAGACTATGTAGTTGCCTGGGAATCACTCCTTCTTACTGTTGATGATAAACCGGTTAAAGGTGAATTGAGTTATCGTTTCGGTCTTAACGGTTCTTCCATTCTTCACTGGGCCTGTCCTGAAATATCAAGAGAAGAAGCATTTGAATTTATGAGAGCTTTATATGAGTGTCGCTCTATAATTGTTCATGGAGCGGGGAACCAGAAAAATTTGGAGAAGGCTCTCGTGAAAGGACAGGCTGAAGATCTATTTTCTATGGCAAACAGGGGGGGAGAATATCTCAAACGAGTTATTTTCTGGATGGCAGATATAGAGGAAGAGAAGAGACCCTATAAAACAAGGGGCGGGTGGGAAAATCTCCTTTGGAATAATCCTTAATATATGTTTTTCTATTAAACATTCAAAAAGCTTATTCTATATGAATTTCTTGAAATTGACAGGGTATGTTATAATATTTTAAAATAAATCGTGATAAATAAAGAGTAAATGTATTTTTTGTTATCTTTGATTTATCACATCATAAAGGATAGATTTTAAATGAAAGAAAATAAAGCCCCTTCTTCAAAGAAAACAAAGGTTTTTTGGCAACATCCTTTGAAAAAATATCCGAAAGAAATTAGAATTAATTTTATTTATATAATTGCTTTAATGGCGGGTGTAGATGGTATTATAAGTGGAGAAGAACTGGATTATCTTGCTTCTTTATGTAATTGTCTGGATATTACAGAACTTGATAAGGATAAAATTATGGAATCTGTAAGATGTCACCCTGAAAAATTGTCTGATTCTCTCAAGTCATTTTCTTCAGATGTCAGATTTACCTTAATCTGGGGAATTATTACCATGATTTATGCCGATGGTCTTCTCGCATCAGAGGAACGGGACAGACTGAATGATATAGCAAAACAGGTTAATGTAAAACCGGAACAATTAGATTTTATTGTTAATTTAATGAAGGAAAGTTCAAAAAGAGGAACTTTTTCCGGATTAAAAGAGGAATTCCATAAAGAATTAAAGGAGTTTAATATACCTGCTGACTTTATCCTCTTCTGACCACGGATTAATCAGATGACACTGGTTGCACGGATTTATGAAGACTGTGTGTCTGTTTAATCATACCTGTCTTACGAAGAATTCTGAAATATTCGTAATTTACAGATTATTTATAGTGTATTTCATATTAAGTTGTCGTAATGCGTCACGGGTTGAGCTCTGTACATTATGCATTATGATGTCATTATGTATGGATGGTTATGAAAGTAAGTATAAAGCGAATCTGTATTACTCTGGAGAGAATGAATTTTTGCAATCCGTGTTATTTGTGCAATCTGATTAATCCGTGATCGCTTCCATATAAAATATTTTAAGGGTTTCTGCTCTTATGGTTCCTTTTCCTATTTTGAGTTCAGTAGCTTTCTGATAGTGCCTTACAGACTGCTTGAAATTACCCAGTTCATGATATAAATCTCCAAGATATTTATATATACAGGCATTATCTTTGTTCAGGCGAAGTGACTTTTTGTAATATTCCATAGCATTTTCATAGTGTTTATTCTTATGAAAAATCCTGCCTGCGTACATGGGAGGCAGAAATGATGCAGGCTTTATATTAATGGCTCTCTGAAACCATTCAATGGCTCTATCAGTTTCCCCTGTTTCGGAATAAAGAAGCCCTGATAATGTAGCAATATGATAATTATTTTCGGAATATTCCAGACCCTTAAGAGCATCTGTTATTCCTTCTTCCCATCTGGATGTTTCATAGAAAGCGCTTGAACGATTATAGTAAAACTGCCATATGTCAGATTTCAGTTCCAGAGCTTTTTGGTAATGCTCCATAGCCTCTTTTATTTTATTCTGCTTTCGTAAAGAATTACCAAGATTATTACGGGCATAAGCAAAAAAAGGATCTATCTCAAGAGCTTTGAAAAAATAAAGATATGCTATGTCAAACTGTCCTGCAGCACTGTAAACTACACCGGTATCATTCTGAAACACCGCACAAAGGGGATTGGTTTTCACGAGTTCTCTGTAAATAATAAGGGACTCCTGAAATTTCTGTTCATTATATAAGAGTCTTGCTCTGTCAATAAGATCTTTTATGAATATCGCAAGCCGTGATAAAAGAAACGGAAATACCGCTCACTACTCACTACTCACTTCTCACCTCTCACCATTTGAATAATCCGCCCAGAAATCCTTTTTTCTTTTTTTCTGCACTGTCGTCTTTAATAAAATTCAGGTTAAGCACAGGATGAAGTGCCAGCCCCATGGCACACATCAGGGATGTCTGTTTTGCCTCTATCAATTCTCTGTCTACTTTAAGTTCTTTGCTTTCAGGAAGAAAGAATTTATCAGCTTCGATTTTCAATTGACTGTTAATATGTTTGCCAAGATTTTTCATGTCAATGCCACCGCCGGTAAAGATTATGGATTCGAATTTTTCCAGCCTGTATTCAGGGCCAAAATACCTTACGGCTTTCAATATTTCAGTGGTCCAATCTTTTATATGGGGCATAAGAATCTGAAATAGATTTGCCTGATTTTTGCCTGCCCATATGTCGGCATCACATTTTGTCTTTTTTATCTCGTCTGCCTTTTCGTAAGAAAGCCTCTCTGCCTGCATAATGGCCAGGGTAAGTTTATTCCCTCCTGAAAAGAAATTTATATTCTGGGAAAGTATGCTGTCACGGATAAGAGTCATAGAAGTACCTTCTGCGCCGATATTGATTA
The DNA here is from genome assembly GCA_964431735.1 of uncultured Synergistia bacterium. Lineage (GTDB taxonomy): Bacteria > Vulcanimicrobiota > SpSt-956 > SpSt-956 > JAKJGF01 > CALARM01. Next base: position 34,272 of record CAYSLJ010000030.1, read on the forward strand.
TAGCAATATTCTTTTTTCTTTCTTCTTCATGAATCATTAATTCTGCCAGTGCTGAAAGAACAAAAGACTCCAAGACAATCATATCAGTATTTAATCCGGCAATTTTCAATGTTTTACGGAGATTTTCAATAGCACTTTTTCTTAAAGCAGTAACTCTTACTTTCATGTTTCTTTCATCTCCTTCTATTGAAGGTGAAAGTACTTCAAATTCAATAGAAACATCATCCATTGGTAAAGGTATGAGATGTCTTATATCTTTGTTTAATACCGATGGAACTTTATCAGGAGTTGTGGCAGGTATTTTCAATGTCCTTATTGCCGTACAGTAAGAAGAAAGGGAAACTACTACATCTCTCCTGTTTTTATTGTCAATAATATTCCTTATTGCTTTACCGAGAGTAACAGGATCTGTTATTATTCCTTTTGATACGGTGTTTTCCGGTGTCCTTCCGGTTATTATTGAGTCAGGGTATACATTGCCGTTTCCGTCAATATCCATCTGTAAAATTTTTATTTCATAATTACCTATATCCAGAGCTGCTATTTTTAAAAGCCTGTCTCTTACTACAGAAAGACCAAGGTGAGATTTTACTTTTAACATGGGAAGAAAGAGGGGGGATTTTTCTTTTTTCTCCGGTTCGGCTTTTGAGCTTTTTCCCAGAATATCCCTTAATTTATCCGCTCTTGCAGAAGAAGTGTCGTCGAATTTAATAATATTTTCTTTGACTGCAGACGGGAAAGCACCTCTGGGAGTAACAGGTTTTTCTTTTACTTTCATAAGGGCTTCTTTAAATTTTTTACCTGAAATATACCTGTTTTCTACTTCCAGATCCATGGCAGTAGAAATTACCTCCTGAAGTCCTGGCGAGAGATCGTCTCTGAATTCATCCAGAGGAGGATATACGAAAAGGTTGCCGGTACCATCATCGTCCTTATCTGTAGGATCATAACCTGTAAGAAGTCTGTGCAGTGTCGCTCCAAGAGCAAAAAGATCACTCTGAGGATAGGCTTTCCCAAGATATTGTTCAGGAGCGGCATAACCCGGAGTACCTACAAGGGTACCTGTTTTTTTCTTGTTGAAAATACGGGCAATACCAAAATCCAGGAGTTTTATTGTGCCATCATTCTGTTCCATAATATTGGCAGTCTTTATGTCTCTGTGAACGATCATAGGATCTCTTGTATGCAAATAGTCAAGAACATCACATAGCTGAATACCCCAGTTAATAACAGTTTCTTCATCAAGAAGGCAATCATCTTCCAGAGCTCCTTCAATAATATCTTCCAGTGAGTCTCCTTCTACATAGTCCATAACAAGAAAATATCTTCCTTCTTCAATAAAGTGATTCTGCACAACCGGAAGATTTGTATGTCTGAGCCTGGCAAGCATAACCGCTTCATCTTTAAATTTTTGAATGGCGTACTGACGCTCTTCTGCATCTTTGAAATCATCAGTCATAACCTTGATAACACAGGGAGTATTGTCAAGGTTCAGATCTTCTGCAAGATATACGGAAGCCATCCCACCTTCACCGAGAGGCTGAACTACTGCATATCTCTCATGATGAAGTGTTTCCCCTTCTTCCAGAACCCAGGGATTTACATTATGGCCGCAGAACTGACAGAAAGTAGCTTCATCATTTACTTCTTTCCCGCAATAATCGCATGTTGCCACGATAAATATTAAAATCCTCCTGTTTTTATAACTTCTTTATATATGACAAAATTAAGTATATATTTTTTTGAATAATTTCTTAAATTATTATTCCCAGAAAAAATAAAATCTGACTGAATAGATCTGTTTTGTATTATAAGGTTTATTTTCATAGAATACAGTTATGGGAATTACTTTTTTGCTATTTTTTACCTTTATATAATGTCAATATTGACAGGATAATACTTCATTCCCTGATATTATATGTAATTTTTTATTCTAAATCAAGGTTTTTAATTAAATTAGACGGAAATTTTTACTGAAAAAATTTACTTAAAATAAACATGATAATTTATGAATATTTATTGGATAAATTTGATTTATCTTGACAAATATTATAGTAAATGAGATAATGAATTGTATGGCATAAAAAATAGTAATCTTCATAATTTTTATATAAAAATCATGAAGATTTATGCTCCACTATATATTCATTTTCATATTTGGTTGTGACCGATACGGTCATGCCTGTTAGTGTGTTTTAACAGGGTGTAAAAGTTTAGTTTTAAGGTAAACTTAAATCTTCATAAGGAGGTAGAAAATTATGGTTTTAAAGAGAAGTGTAATGGTTTTTACTGTTTTATTTATACTGATAAATTTTTTACCTGCATCTGGTGAAACAGACTGGGAATGGAATAAAATAGGAGTAAACCTGTGCAAAGAAGGACGATTTAGTGAGGCTCTTTACTGTTACAACAGGGCAATAAGGCTTAATCCGGAATATGAAGATGCATGGCTTAATAAAGGTGATGTTCTGGTGATTTTAGGCGTTTATTCGAAAGCTCTTTCTGTTTACGATAACCTTTTAAAGATTAAACCTTTATCTACTACTGCATTGAATAAAAAGGGAGAAGTTTTTATCAGACTTGGAAAATATAATGATGCTGTTAAGTGTTATGATAAATCTCTGGCTATTGATTATAATAATGCTACAGTATGGTGTGATAAAGGTAATCTTTTATATATTTTGAAACGTTATAACAGGGCTATTGAATGTTATGATAAAGCGTTAGAGATTAATCCTTCTTATGCTAAAGCATGGTATAACAGGGGAAATGCTTTTTATTGTCTTGGTAACTATGAAGATGCAATTCGTTGCTATGATAGTTTGCTTGCTATAGAGCCAGCCAATACATATGGAATCTATTACAGAGACAACGCATTGAAAAATTTGAGGAAAAAATCTTATGCCTCTGTAGAAGAATAACAGGGTCGTTACGATTCTCATATAAATTACATAACACAATATCTTTGATTATAGTTAGTTTCATAACAATTACTGACCTGAGCATAAGCATGTAATAACAGTCTTCCTCCCGTCACGCGTAACGCGTAACGCGTCACGAGAGCAGATATTTATTATTTATGCTCACCTCAATAATAATTAATGAGTGAGTAGTGAATAGTGAGTGATAATGCCATATTATACTCACTACTCACCACTCACTACTCACTTAAATTTTAATAATTTATGAAATACACTATAATATCAGGGACAGAAATGGGCCCTGAATTTTTTTTGCATGGAAATTTTTATTGCTTTATTGGTAATATATCTGATAAAATATGTGAGTGGACCTATGGAAAACTTCGTGTCACGCGTTATGCGTCACGCGTTACGAACAAAAGGTTGATTTATGAAAAAAATACGAATAGGCATAGATGTAGGCGGAACCTTTACCCATGCAGTTGCCCTTGATGATGAAACTTATGAACTCATCGGTAAAATAAAAGTTCCTACAACCCATACTTCGGACAAAGGTGTTGCAGAAGGTATTGTAACATCCCTGAAAAAACTTCTGGAAACTTATAGTATTGAACCACATATGGTGAGTTTTATAGCTCATAGCACTACTCAGGCAACAAATGCCCTTCTTGAAGGTGATGTATCACCTGTAGGTATAATAGGTATGGCTAAAGGATTGGACAGAGTTAAAGCCAGACAGGAAACAGATGCAGGACTTATAGAGATTGCAGACGGAAAGTATCTGGACAGTCTGTCTTATTTCCTGGATACGACATACGGTCTGGAAGAAGATATAGTTGAACAAATACTTATGAGTTTTCAAAGACAGGGTATAAATGTAGTTGTTGCATCAGAAGCTTTTTCCGTAGATAATCCGGAAAATGAAATAAAGGTTATTAATATTGCAAGAAAAAAAGGTTTTCTTGCCACAGCCACACATGAACTTTCTCAGCTTTACGGTCTTAAAATCAGAACAAGAACTGCTGTTATTAATGCCAGTATATTGAAAAAAATGGTTGATACTATAATTATGACAGAAGAAAGTGTCCGGGAAGCAGGCATTACAGTGCCTCTTATGATTATGAGAAGTGACGGAGGAGTAATGTCGGCAGAAGAAGTTAAAAAGAGACCTGTAGTGACAATACTTTCAGGCCCTGCTGCCGGTGTGGCTGCTGCTCTTATGTATGAAAGAATTACTGACGGTATCTTTTTAGATGTAGGTGGTACAAGCACAGACATAAGTGTAATAAAGCAGGGGGAAGCCAGGATACAGACAGCAGAACTCGGAGGTCACAGACTTTATCTGAAAACACTTGATATTTCTACTCTTGGAATAGCAGGTGGTTCAATAGTGAGAAAATCCGGAAAAAAGATTACAGATGTTGGCCCCAGAAGTGCTCATATAGCGGGACTTCCTTATTGCGCTTTCCAGGAAGATCGGCTTTCTCCTGAGAACATTACCGTGATAAAGCCTCTTATGAATGATCCGGAAGATTATGTGGCAGTTGTTTCAGATAAAAAGAAATTTGCTCTTACTCCTACCTGTGCGTCAAATATACTTGGTCTTGTGCCGGAAGGAGACCCTGCGGAAGGAAACAGAGAAGGCCTTGAAAAAATATTTGAATTTCTTTCAAAAGAGCTTAACTGTGATAGTAATAAAATAGCCCGGAATATAATGGATATTGCCTCCGGGAAGGTTATAGATAAAATAAGAGAACTTATAAAAATAAATAAAATACCGGAAAAATTTGTAACCCTTATAGGTGGCGGCGGAGGAGCATCGGCTATTGTTCCCTGTGTGGCAAAAAAGATGGGACTTAAATGGAGAATAGCTAAAAATAATGATGTTATTTCTGCTATAGGAGTGGCTCTTGCTATGGTCAGAGAAGTGATTGAAAAAAGTTCTTTAGACCCTTCCGAAGAGGATATAATAAAATTGAGAAGGGAAGCAGTGGATAGAGCAATATCTTCAGGCGCGGCAGAAGGGACAATAGATGTTCAGATAGAAGTGGATAAACAGAGAAATATTATAAGAGCTGTTGCATGCGGAAGTACGGAATTAAAGGAAAAAGATAGAAATATGGCTGAATTATCTGAAGATAAACTGATGGAACTTGCAGCCATTTCTATGGAAGTAGAAAAAGACAGGATTAGATTCCTGGGCAATACAGTATGTCTTAACGTGTTCGGATGTGAACAGGAGGATAGAATTTTTTCAGGTATCTTTAAAAACAGAAGAACTGAATTAAGGATTATAGATAAGTATGGTGTTGTAAAGCTTCAGTTATTGAGTGGATATTCTGTTCAGACCAGAGTAAAAGATGCGCTGGAAGAACTGAGAAATTCTATTGTTAAATATATGAATTACGGCGACGGAGGAGCTATTATACCGCCTCTTTATATTCTTTTTAAAAGTCGTATAATTAATCTCTCCAGTCTTCAATCTCCTGACCGGATACTGGCACTTGTACGTATGGAGCTTGAAGGTAAAGGGATGGAAGAACAAGTTGTTATAGTGGGGGAAAAAATATGAAAAAAATAATAGGATATATTCCTTTGGATGACAGACCATGTAATTATGTATGGCCTCAGAAGATATTGAAAAATACTGAATTTGAAATTCTTTTACCTCCCAGAGATATAATGGGTAAGTTTAATATACCTGCAGACAGGGAAAAAGTATGTCTCTGGCTCAGAGAACATGTAAAATTTATGGATGCTCTTGTAATCTCGCTTGACCTGATTGCACACGGAGGGCTTGTGGCTTCAAGGCGCCTTGTAGAAGCTATTCCTGAAATAAGGGAGAAGGTAAAAATTTTAGAGGAATTAAAAATTTTGAATCCTTCTCTTGTAATATACGGATTTTCTATACTTATGCGTATATCAATAACAGTTGATTCTCCCGAAAGTGAGAGAAACTGGAAGAATTTATATGAATATTCCAAAGTTTATTATAGAATTCATCAATTAAAACAGATAGAATTAGTGGATAGATTAAAACAGCTTCAGGCAGATATTCCTTCAGATATTCTTAACCATTATCTGAAAACAAGAGAAAGAAATTTTACTCTGAATAAAGAATTTCTGGATTTACTTGAGAAAAAATATATTGATTTTATTGCTTATGCCCAGGAAGATGCTGCAGAATATGGTTTTCACAGGGAAGAACAGGCAGAACTCCGTAAACTGGTAAGGAAGAGGGAACTTCTTGATAAGGTTGAACTTGTTACAGGAGCAGATGAAATAGGCACACTTCTCCTTGCCAGATATATAAATATATCAACAGGATATACTCCCAGGATATTCCTTGATTATACCTATGATAAAGGTAAATTCTTTATAGCACCTTATGAAGATTGCTGTCTTAATATAAGTGTAGAGGAACATATAAGACTTCTCAAGGGCATTCAGGGAGCTGAAGCAGATAATTCCGATATAGTATTGCTGTGCCATAACAGTGAAGAAAAAGCACTTGATCTGTTTACTTCTTACCCTGACGAATTTAAAGATACAGGCGGAAAAATTTTTCTGAAAATGTTCAGGAAATATCTGAAGATGGGGAAATCTATTGCAATAGCAGATGTTTTTTATACCAATGGAGGAGATCCTGCCCTTATATCCCTTCTTGTTCGTAAGAAATATTTGAAACATATATCTTCCTATGCAGGTCTTAATACTACAAGTAATACTATAGGTCTTACTCTTGCACAGGTCAGTATGGTTATGGCCACCAGACTGAGAGAAAGTCAGATAATAGAACTTTTAATAGAAAGGATTCTGGAGGATTGTTATTATCAGACTATAGTGCGCAGAAAGATAAATAAAAAAATCTTGTCAGACGGTTTTAGCCCTGTAAAGTTATCGGAAAAAGGCGGAGGGTATGAAGAAGAGATAAAGAATATGTTGATGGCATATCTTCAAACTATGATAGAAAAAGAAAAATTTTTTCTGAAATCTTTCAGTGCTTTTATGCCCTGGGACAGGACTTTTGAAGTGGAAATAGATATGGAACTGGAATGAATGTTTTACGATGGTTCTGTCCTCTATTTACTGGTGAGCAGTGAGTAAAAGATATATTCCACTCACTACTCACCATTGACTGCTCACTGAATCTTTGCAAGAATAGTTCCCCTTGCCACACAGTTAAGGCTGTCATCGGGAATATAGAAATGTACGCCCATGTCTCTTGTAAACCTCTCTTCAAGACCTTTTAATAAAGCTCCTCCCCCTGCAAGGACTATTCCGTTGTCGATTATATCTGCTATGAGTTCAGGAGGAGTTTTTTCAAAGACTTTTTTTATACATTCTTTTATAGCTTTCAGAGATTCTTCTATGGGTTCTCTGAGTTCGTCGTCTGAAAGAGTTATGGATTTCGGTATACTGTCTATTATATCTCTGCCTTTTACTTCCATACTCATGGGATTATCTGACTGTATGGCAGAACCTATCCTGATTTTAATATCTTCTGCAGTCTGCTGTCCTATAATAAGATTATAAACCTTTCTTACATATCTGATTATTGAATCATCCATTTTTCTGCCACCTGTTTTTATGGAAGAACTGCATACGATACCCCCCAGGGATAGAACTGCAATATCAGTGCTGCCTGCTCCTATGTCTATAACCATAGTGCCTACAGGTTTATCTACGGGAAGAGCTGCTCCCAGTGCCACTGCCATAGGAGATGGTATAAGATGGGCACTCTGTGCTCCTGCAGAAATAGCAGCCTCTTTCAGTGCCCTTTCTTCTATAGTGGTAAGTTTCACAGGAACGCTCATTACAACAGATGGTTTTACAAGTTTGATTTTACCTAATACCCTGTTTAAAAAATGTTTCAGTAAAAGTTCGGTAGCCTGATAATCTGCTATTACGCCGTTTTGTAAAGGATATATGGCTTTTATCTCAGAATTTGTTTTGCCGAGCATTTCTCTTGCAGTTTCACCTATATACATTATTTTACTGTTTTTTTTATTTATTGCCAGGACTACTGGCTCACGAAGAATTACACCGCGCTTTTCTACTGCAACTGTTATATTTGCAGTACCGAGATCAATACCTACTCTCATAGTTTCTTTTTACCTATAACCCGGAAATGCCACGACTTTTCGAATTTATTTCCGGATTTGTCTGTTCCTTTGATTTTAATATTATTTTCTCCTATATTAAGAGGATCAGATAATTTATAAACTATCATAGTTGATGTAATAATAATATCTCCTGTTACATTTCTGTCACATAGATAAAATGAAAGAGAATTACCATTAATAATACTTCCATGTTTTAAATCGAACATTATATAAATCAGTGATATATCATTGTATACAACTTCATTTTCATCGGGAAAAACCTTTTTAATTACAGGACCGATAGTATTTATATAAACAGGATTATCGCTTTTTACTGTAACTGTATTTCCTCTTCTATCGGTATATTTTATCAATAAATCTCCCCCTGTTAATATATCTCCTTTTTTTACTCTGTAATTACCTTCATAGAGACCTGAATATTTTTCTGTCATCATAGAAGTCAGAAATATGTTATTATCTGCTCTGTCTTTAATGAGCATAGTGGCATGACCCAGTGTGGGGCCCATCAGTTTTACAGTAAATATCTCCCCTGCAGACAGAGGATTTGAAGCATTATGGCTGAGAGTGAAATTTCTGGATAAATTTTTTTTATAATATCCTATATCGATTCTGTTGTTTTTCTTGTCCCATTTTACATCTGCTTCCAGAGTTTCACCCAGAAGCCTGAGGGGTATGAAAATTTCTTTTTTTATGCGAATTACCGGCATATCAATAGTCACCCATCTATCATTCACCTTTGCCTGTTTAAACCCGACTCTGATTTTAATTTCTTTATCATCTGTTGAAATTATAATATTCTGTGATGCACTATCCCATTTTACATCTGCTCCTATAAAGGCGAAAATATCTTTTAGAGGTGTAAAGAAACTTTCGTTTTTTTTCATTACTGTCAGTGGAATTTGCTCACCGTTAAGATAAACATCCAGATTTTTTCCATAACTTTCTTTATTTAATATCAACAGTAATATGAAAAATAAAATTAAGATATTTTTTTTCATTTGATTACCCTCTATTAATTCAAAGATATAGGAACTATTAATACCATATCTTCAGAATCTTCAGAAGACAGGTTTTTAAAAGGACAACATGGTAAGGATGAGTCAAGAGAAGTTTTGTTTTCTTCATTTTTATTACACATGCAAAAATCTTTTAATGGACAATAATTACAGTCCTGTTCATCCATATTATAGCCACCTTTGAATTCATTTAGTGAGCAGTGTATAGTGATCAGTGTTTTATTCTTTTCACTTTTCACTTTTATTAATTCTAATAAGTTACGAAATATACATAATTCTTCTTTATATTTATAAATTATTTATTCTGATTATTATAATTAAGTCCTTCTTGAATTTAATAATGATTAAAAAAAGTTTTATCATTCTCTGTCCTTTCAATCATTGAAATCTAAAAAATCCCGGTCTTTTTTCAGGAGTAAAAAGGAATTTTTTGATAAATGCAGAAATTCTAAATATAAAAATAAGTGCTTTTTATGTGTAAGGAGTGAAGAATTTACATGGAAGTCCCTGCTGGTAATCCTTTAATAGAAAATGTTGAAATGAAATATGAAGATATCGATATAATGCATAGAAATCTTCAGGAAGGTAGCTTTACCGGTTTTATAAAATTAAGCGGAAATACCGGTGATGGCTATATATTTATGCTTCATGGCGGTATGGTATATGCTTTGGAATATGTAAATGATACATATAATGCCACTCCTGAATGGCGTCTTAAAAGCAGGGCAAAGAATGAAAATCTTAAAATAAGCACTTATGTTCTTTCACCTTCACTTGTTACTATTATGTCACAGTTCTTTGCCTATGAACCTGTTTCTCTTACAAAGAAAAAGTTATCTACAGTATTGAAAGAACTTGAACAGGACAGTTATTGCGGATTAATTCAAATAACAAGAAGCGATATGGCCGTTTATATTTTACTGGATCAGGGGAGACCTATAACGGATAATGTACTGGAAAATTACGGTTCAATTATATGTGGAAGCAGATCCATAGAAAATTTGATGGAAGAAGAATCGAAAGAGAAGGTAAAAATAAAATTTTGGGGTCAGAGGCAGGGAGAGATAGATTTAAAGAAAAAGCAGATAGAAAGAGAACTGAGTAAGATTAAATTACTCTATGTCGTAGTAGAAAAAGGCATCTTTATAGGTGATGCTCTGAAGGTAGATAATTTGCTTATGGATGAATGGTATCAGCTTGAAGAACCGGGTAAAAAGATCAATGATATTATCATTGAAAATGACAGGGGAAATCTGGTTGCCTGCAAGGTTCAAACAAAAAAGAATATAGGAGCCAACAAGATTCATGTGCCGAGCAAACTCCTTAAAAAACTCGAAACGAATGAAAACGAAAGCCTCGTAGTAATACCGAAAGCTACATAAACAGGTAAATAGATATGTTCTGCGGAAAATGCGGTCAATTAAATTCAGATACAGATGAATTCTGTGTTAAATGCGGTAAAGAGTTAAGAAATGTCTCCTCAGATGAAGATTCAGGACAGGATACGTCAAGATTGAAACAGGTATTTCCCGGACTTTCCCACGGATTTTATGAACATCCTGATGACCGAAAAACCCTTAAAGTTATGCAGAGTATACCTCTTATGGGAGAGGTCATGAAGCAATTCTTTAAATACTGGCATAATATAAATTATGAAGCCTCTCTTACTGCCAGCAGTGTTAAGATTACTGAAAATAATTTTCCTCAGACCTATGAAATATTTAAAGAATGCGGAGATATACTGGATCTGAAAAATTTACCGAAGTTTTATGTGAGTCACGAGCCGGGAGCTCAGGTCTGTACAACCGGTGCAGATGATACATTTCTTGTAGTGAGCTCTGCCCTCATAGACCTTATGACCAGAGATGAGCTTTATTTTATAATAGGCCATGAAATGGGGCATATAAAAAGTAATCATGTCCTCTACCATGACCTTTCCAGCTGGATAAAACATATTACTACAGTTGCAGGAAACCTTACCTTCGGTATAAGTGAGATAGTAGGCATGGGTCTTATGACTGCCATAATAAACTGGATAAAAAAATCGGAGCTTACTGCAGACAGAGCAGGTCTTATTGCCTGTCAGGATCTGGACGTGGCAACAAAAGCTCTGATAAAACGTGCCCTTGGTTCCCAAAAACTCTTTTCTCAAATAAGTATAAATGAATATATTCGCCAGGGTGAAGAACTGGAAGAAGATGAAGATAAAAATATTATATTTAAAGCAATGATGCAGAGTGCTACTCTTACCCATCCTTTCACAACTACCAGGATTAAACTGTTGCAGGAATGGGCACAATCAAAAGATTATAAAAGACTGTTTGACGGCGATTATACAGGTTCATCAGATAAAATTACAGAGGAACTGTCTGATAAGGAAGAGAAGAATGAAATGGAATGTTATTTCTGCCGGGCTTCTGTATCTGTAGATGATACTCTGTGCAAACTCTGTGGCCAGCCTCTATTTAAAGCTCCCCCTATATGCCCCGAATGTTTCAAAGATTTGAAGCCACATATGGAAAGATGTCCTTTCTGCGATAAAAATTTCAGACCTTCAAAGACCAGGCTGTGGGTTTATGGTAAAGTCAAAGATGCCAGGTCTTTTGTAGGAGATAATCTGGGAAAAATGAATCCCTTTAAAAAAGAAAAGGGATAATAAATGACCGGAATTTATCACAGAATATTATTGACCTGAGCATAAGCATTTAATAAACGTTTTCCTCCCGTCACGCGTCACGCGTTACGCGTCACGAGAGTATATATGTATTATTTATGCTTACCTCAGTAAGAGTGAAAAGTGAAAAAAATTGGATTTTACTTACTTTTCACTCTTTCACTTTTCACTCTGAATATTCTATAACAAATTTCTTTTTCCCTTGTATGTAAAATCACCTGTCATTTTTAAACGCAATTTATTTTTAAACATAGTCATGAAAAATTTGTAAAAGAATAAAAAATTATGTTATAATTAACCAGAGGTGTTCCTCGTGGAAATAATATGTCCTGCCTGTGGCACACATACGAATACAGATGAAAATTTCTGCTATGAGTGTGGATTTGTTTTGACCGAGTCCTCACTTCCTTCTGTTCCTCAATACAATAAAACCGATAATAATAGATATAGTGCCGAAGCTATAGTAGAAAAAAGAATTTCTGTAACTACTCCTCAGAAAACAGCCCTTGTTCTTCCCGATGGTTTGCTGTTAAAAGAAAAATACAGACTTAAATTTTTTACTGTCGGCGGTATGGCAAGTATATATCAGGCTATAGATATAATGACAGATTTAAAATATATAATAAAAGAAGCCTATTCTCCGGATATAAATGAAAAAGAAATAATGACTATGGCTCTTTTACAGGAAAGAGACACCCTTGCGAGACTTTCTCACCCGGGTATAGTAAAAGCAATAGACCTTTTTCAATATCTTGGTACTTATTATCTTGTACTGGAATATGTTCAGGGTAAAAATCTGGATGTTTATGCAAAAAAAATGGGTATATTCATAGATGAAAAAGATGTTTTAAGCTGGTCCCTGCAGGTATGTGAAACACTGGATTATCTTCATAATCTTCCTGAGCCTCTGATTTATCGTGATATAAAGCCGGAAAATCTCATTGTAGATGTATTCGGGAGGGTAAAATTAATAGATTTTGGCATTGCAAGAAGCTTTAAGGAGCATAAGAGTAAAGATACTATGGCTATAGGCACTCCCGGCTTTGCTGCTCCCGAACAGTACGGAAAAAAACAGACAGATCACAGAGCTGACATTTACAGTCTGGGGGCAACCATGCATTATCTTATGTCAGGAAGCGATCCGAGAGAAAGGGAAAATCCTCTGCTTTTTCCGCCACTGGAAAATTTTAATTCTTCTATCAGTCAAATAACTAAAGAAATCATCAATAAAGCAATAAAGCTGGAAAGAAACGAACGATATCAAACCTCGAGAGAAATGAAATCAGATATTGAATATGCCCTGAAAGAGTACGGTTTTATGTCTCCTTCCATAAGAGAGCCTTTTGAACCGGGGAGAGTAAAAACCTTCGGAGATATTCATCCGGGAATTTTGAGCTTTGTCCTGCCTGTACTTACATCTTTTCTTACCATATTTTCTATAGGCATATATCCTCTTTCATTCCTGTCTCCCTTTATTGTCGGTCTCTCTTTTATTGCAGGTACCATACTGGGAATAAAAGGTATAATCAGGGATCTGAAGAGTCAGAGCTATGGAATGCTTGTAATTTCTATAATGGGGACAGCCATAAATCTTCTGCCTACAATAGTTGTGGTTCTTGTAGTTGTTGCCCTTATATTTTCAGGATTCTTTTAAATTTTTCTGCCAAGCTGTTTTCGTAAAATATTCCTTAACTCTATAAAATATTCTATATATTCTTCTTTTTTATAATCATTATAGGTCCATTCCCAGGGCTCGTAGGTTTTATTTTGAAATTTCAGTGTTACTTCACCGTATATACCTTTACCCATATAGATTCTGTGCTGATGATCCTTTGTTGTGGCAAGAACCATTTTCGCTTCTGACAGATAACCCGGATCAAGATTGATCCTTCTTTTCCCGTTTAAGGAGTATTTCTCTTCAATTTCCTGTGTGAAAATTTTTACGTCTACAAGAAAGATGGAATCGATAAGCTCTGTAAAACTTACAAAGAATTTTTTCAGCTTCTCTCCCATTTCTTTTTTATAATAATCGGTTTGAGTGAAAGGCATAACAGAACTTTTACAGTCTACAGGGCCAAATTTTACAGAAAGCTCTTCTATTACGGTGTTAAACAGCGATTCATCTGAAGAAATCATGCCGCAGAAAAGCTTTACTTTTTTCGGAGGTCTTATTTTTCCCATGTTTATTGGACTTTCTTCGGCTCAGGTCCGAAATATTGGTGTAAATAACACTGTATCTTACCATTATAAAGTTTTCTTTTTTTATCTGCTTTTCTTTTGAAGAGTTTTTCAAAATCAGAATGGGATGTTATTATATAATAAGACCATCCGTCAAGGCTTTCAAAGATTTTGCCTGTCTCTCTGTAGAGTTGTTCAATCTCTTTAATTTCGCCCATTCTTTCTCCGTAAGGAGGATTGGTAATAATAAATCCGTATTTGAAACGGGAACTTAATTCACTTACAGGTCTGCACTGAAAATGTATGAATTTGTCCACTCCGGCCTGTTTTGCATGATACCTTGCAGGCCCCAGTATCTTTTCGTTAATATCCAGTCCCTGTATACGCAGTTCTCTATCTGTGGCAATAAAGGATTTTGCTTCTTCTCTTGCTTTAACCCATAGAGATGAAGGTATTCTATGCCATTCTTCAGAGACAAAATTTCTTCCGAGACCTGGTGGCATATTAAGACCTATCATGGCAGCTTCCACAGGGATTGTACCGGTGCCGCAGAAAGGATCTATCAATACCCTGTCATGAGTCCATTTACTTATTAAAATAAGTCCTGCTGCAAGGGTTTCTTTAAGGGTTGCCGGCCCGGCAAGTTTTCTATAGCCTCTTCTGTGAAGACCCGGCCCTGTTGTATCTATAGTAATGGTAGCTATGTCTTTAAGAAGCCCGACTTCTATTGTATATTTTGCTCCTGTTTCATTGAACCACTTTCTTTTGTATGTCTGTTTAAGTTTTTCTACTATGGCTTTTTTTACTATGGCCTGACAGTCGGGAACACTGAAGAGTTTTGACCTTATAGATTTTCCTTCCACAGGGAAGCAGGCATCTTCAGGAAGCCATTCATCCCATGGAAGGGCTTTTGTTTTTTCAAACAGTTCTTCAAAGGTAGTGGCAGGAAACTCTCCCATTTTAATGAGAACCCTGTCCGATGTACGAAGATGAAGATTTGTGCGGCATATATCTGTTTCGGAACCTGTAAAAGTAACCCTTCCGTTTTCTACCTTATCCGCATTATAACCGAGATTTTTTAATTCACCTGCCACTATGGCTTCAAGCCCAAAGGTAGCAGTAGCTATTAGATTTATATGTTTCATAAGCCATATAATAACACATATATTTTTATATATCAAATATTTGACACGACTATTTAATTTATATGAGAATCGTGACGCGTCACGCGTGACGCGTCACGAACTAAATTATTCTAAACTTTCCAGATATCGTTCAGCATCCAGTGCTGCCCTGCATCCTGACCCTGCAGCGGTAATTGCCTGGCGATAGGTGAAATCATGAACGTCTCCTGCGGCAAACACTCCCGGAATATTTGTATGAGATCCATTTTTAACGACTAAATATCCCTTCTCGTCAATATCTAACTGGCCTTTAAATATTTCCGTATTGGGGCTGTGACCTATGGCTGCGAATACTCCGTCACATTTCATTTCTGTTATTTCTCCTGTGATGACATTTTTTAATTTTACCCCTTTTACTGCTTTTTCTTCCACTCCTAAAATATCTTCCACCACACTGTTCCAGATAAATTCTATTTTAGGATTTTTCTCGGCTTTTGCCTGCATTATTTTTGAGCCTCTCAATTTATCTCTTCTGTGAACCAGGTAAACCTTGCTCGCAAATTTTGTAAGGAAATTTGCTTCTTCCAGTGCAGAATCTCCTCCTCCAACTACAATGACAACCTGATCACGGAAAAAGAATCCGTCACATGTGGCACAGGCGGAAACACCGTAACCCATAAGTTTTTTCTCTGACTCCAGGCCCAGTAATCTTGCCGTGGCACCTGTAGCAATTATGACTGTTTTTGTAAGATATACTTCTTTGCCTGCCGTTATCTTAAAAGGTCTTACGGAAAAATCCACAGAATCAACATTTTTCTGTATAAAGAGGGCACCGAATTTTTCCGCCTGTTTTCTCATTTCATTCATAAGATCCGGGCCCATTATCCCTCCGGGAAAACCGGGAAAATTTTCCACTTCAGTAGTAATAGTTAGCTGTCCTCCAGGCTGATTGCCTTCGAATACTGCAGGACACAGATCGGCTCTCGCCGTATAGAGGGCAGCAGTCATACCTGCAGGCCCTGAGCCTATAATTAATACTTTATATGGTTGTTTTTCTTCCATTTGTTATATACTCCTTTCGTATGCTAACAGTCACTTCTAGAGCGTGACGCGTAACGCGTAACGCG
>CAYSLJ010000031.1:0-40688 GCA_964431735.1 uncultured Synergistia bacterium
GAGGATACTAATCGTTCTAACAATTTGCCGGAGTTATTTTTCTTACAGTACTTAGCTATATTTTCAGTGTGGAATCTCTTTAAAAATTTTCTCCCCATGGTTTCGTGAGATCATTTTCAATACCGAATAAATTCAGAACTCTTGAAACGGTAAAATTGATAATATCATCAACGGTCTTCGGGTCATTGTAAAAGGCAGGACAGGGAGGAACTATAACGGCTCCTGCTTCTGAAAGAGTAAGAAGGTTTCTTATTTGAATCAGCCCCAGAGGTGATTCTCTGGGAACAATAATAAGGGGTCTTTTTTCTTTAAGTGTTACCTGGGCAGAACGTAGAAGAAGATTGTTACATATGCCGGCTGCCATGGCGCCGAGAGAATTTATGGAACATGGCGCAATTACCATACCGGATGTTTTAAAAGAACCGCTTGCTACGGAAGCACTCATGTCTGATATGGAAAAATCTTTTATTTTTTCATATATTTCTTCGGAGAATATTTTATTTTTTTTATAAGATTTTATTTTCAGTTCCTGACATATGACTCCTTTGGCATGTTCCGTGACAACAAGAGCCACTTCATGGCCATGCCTGACAAGTTCTTCACATATTCTTTTGCCGTAAATTACGCCGCTTGCGCCTGTAATACCTACTATTATCATAGCAGAACATCTCCTGTTGTGAAAATTAATATAACAATGGAAATCCAGCCGTTCACGGTAAAAAATGCTCTGTCTACATGTGTTAAATCCTTCGGATTTACAAGGCTGTGTTCATAGATAAACAGTAAAGACGTGACTGCAAGGCCACCATAATAAATAATGCCGCTTTTTGCCATAATACCGAACATGAGCAGGAAAAAAACTGTGACCATGTGAGAAAAAGAGGATATATAAAGAGCATTATCCAGCCCGAATACTGCCGGTATTGAATAAAGATGTTCTTTTCTGTCAAATTCATAATCCTGGCAGGCATAGATTATATCAAGACCTGTCATCCAGAATATAATGGCTGCACCCAGGAAAAAAGGAGTGATGCTCCATGTGCCTGTCACTGCAAGCCATCCTCCTATGGGAGCTGCAGATTCTACCAGTCCCAGAATTAAATGGGTGGCCCAGGTGAAACGTTTGCAGTATGAATAAAACCAGAGAAGTGCTACGGCAAGAGGGCTTAATTTGAAACAGAGAGGATTTAACATCCATGAAGAGAAAACCAGAAGACCGAGTGATATAAATGTAATAAGCCATACGGAAGTTCCCGTGATTTTCCCGGAAGGTAAAAGTCTTTCTCTGGTTCTCGGATTTTTTCTGTCTATTTCTCTGTCTATGATGCGGTTCAGAGACATTCCTGCCGTTCTTGCTCCGAACATGGCAAGAGTAACCCACAGCCATACGGAGAAAGAAGGCATTTTCCCTGCTGCCACAATTACTCCTAAATAAGCAAAGGGAAGAGCGAATATAGTCTGTTCGAATCTTACGAGATCGATAAATTTTTTAATCATTTGTCACAAAATATTCTTTCCATTTTCTGTCTACCAGATCTTTAATTTCTTTACTCATTTTGATTTCTTCAGGCCATGGCCTCTGCATACCTTCCTGTGGCCCTTTTCTTGTTGCATCTATACCGAGTTTGTTACCGAAAAGGGGCCACGAAGCAGAGTGATCGAGAACATCGAGAGGGCCTTCCGAAAATACAAAATCCCTTTTCGGATCTACATTATTAAAGGTTCTCCATGCAACTTCATTTATATTCTGTACATCTGTATCATCTTCGACTATTATGATAAATTTCGTATTCATCATCTGTCCCATACCCCAGAGGGCATTTATGACTTTTTTGCCATGTGCGGGATAGGTTTTTTTTATGGAAATAATGGCACAGTTATGAAATACCCCTTCAATGGGAAGATTCATATCTACAATTTCCGGCAGTATCATCTGAAGCATGGGAAGAAAGATTCTTTCCGTAGCCTTTGCCATGTAGCAATCTTCCATGGGAGGTTTCCCCACGATAGTTGCAGGATATATGGCATGTTTCCTGTGGGTAATACATTTTATGTGCATTACGGGATAATTGTCTGCAGGGGAATAAAAGCCTGTATGATCACCGAAAGGGCCTTCTACACGAAATTCTCCAGGAATTATTTCACCTTCCAGTATAAATTCGCTATGGGCGGGAACTTCTATATCTACTGTTTTGCATTTTACCAGTTCTACAGGTTTTTTTCTTAAAAACCCTGCAAACATCATTTCGTCAATATCAGGCGGCAGAGGCGCAGTGGCAGCGTAGATAACCGCCGGATCTCCTCCTATGGCAACTGCTACTTCCATTGGTTTTCCGCTTTTTTCATGTTTCAGATAATGTCTTCTTCCGTCTTTATGTATATGCCAGTGCATGCCACATGTAACCCTGTCATAGACCTGCATCCGGTACATGCCGCAGTTTCTCTGGCCTGTTTCACTGTCTTTTGTAAATACCATGGGAAGAGTGATAAAAGGGCCTCCGTCATGAGGCCAGCATGTTAAAACAGGTATTGAGTCGAGCATAGGGCCGTCTTTCAGAACTACTTCCTGGCAGGGACCGTGGGAGACAATTTTAGGCACAGAATCTGAAATCTTTTTTAATTTCGGAAGCATCTGAAGTTTCCCGAAAAAGCCCTCCGGTATATGAGGTTTCATGATTTCTTTTATTCTTTTTGCGATTTCGTCTGTATGGTTAACTTCCAGTGCCATAGCCATACGTTTATAAGAACCGAAAGCATTTATGAGAATGGGAAAACTGTAACCTTTTAAATGTTCAAATAAAAGGGCAGGGCCATGACTTTTAGAGATTCTGTCTGCAATCTCAGTGATTTCAAGAACAGGGGAGACCTCTGTTTTAATCCTTATGAGTTCTTTGTTTTTTTCAAGTTTTAAAATAAATTCTCTTAAATCTTTATATGCCATTATGATACGTGACGCGTGACGCGTCACGCGTCACGCGAAGATTGATTTTTCTCTGTATAGTGACTGAAATTATAAATTCTGAAACTATTTGATTTATCCTTCTTTAAATCCCTTTATAGTTTTCTTCACTCTTCTTAAGAAATTTAAAAGATCATCAAATTGAGCATAAAGAACCGGTATGACAAGTAATGTAAGTAATGTGGAAAGAAGAAGTCCCCCTATTATTACAACTGCCATAGGAGCTCTTGTTTCCGAACCGGCACCTGTTCCTGTTGCTATAGGTATCATACCGAATACCATGGCCACTGTAGTCATCAGAATAGGACGCAACCTTACAGGCCCTGCCTCTTTTATTGCCTCATCTCTTTCCATTCCCCTTTCCCTCAGGGTGTTGGTATAATCAATGAGCAGTATTCCGTTCTTTGCTACAAGTCCCATAAGCATAATAATACCTATCATAGAAAATATATTGAGGGTTTTCCCTGTTATAAATAATCCTATGAGTCCTCCTACCATAGCCTGAGGAATAGCAAACATAATTATAAAAGGATTTACATAAGATTCAAAGAGAGCACACATAACCATATATACCAGAATTATAGAAAGCTTGAGTGCATCATTCAGATAACCAAAAGATTCCACCATACGTTTACCCTGACCGCCGAACATTGTAGTTATGCCTGCAGGAAGAACAATTTCCTTGTTCATCCTTGATTGTATGGCAGCTTTTACATTTCCCAGGGGAGCATCGGAGGCAAGCTGTGCAGAAATAGTAACAACCCTCTGTTTGTTATAATGGTTAATCTTATTGGGAGCGGGACTTTCTACAAGGTCTGCAACATTTTTTACAAATACCGGTATATTATTTTTACTTCCTATATAGATATTACTGACCTGCCATGGTTGTTTACGGTATTTCTCCTGTAATCTTATCCTTATGTCATATTCTTCTCCTGCTTCTCTGTATTTTACGTCAGTATTACCTTCCAGGCTGGTTCTTACAATATCACCTACCAGTGCTACAGTAAAACCTGTGGAAGCAATCTTTAATCTGTCAGGCATTACTCTCGTTTCCGGTTGTCCCGGTTTCCAGCTTGTATCTACATCTATGGCTCCGGGAGTAGTCCCGGTTATTTTCCTTATCTTACCTGCAACATCCAGTATATCGTCCATCTGGTATTTATTTCCCATAATCTGTATCTGTACAGGAGCGTCTGTTGCTCCTCCTGTCATTCCACCTGCTACTACAGCAGTAATCCTGTAAGGAATATTTATAAGTTTCTTCAGCATAGTCTGCCGTATCTGAACATCAGAACGTTTCCTGCTATGTTTCTGTCCTATATTGATGGTAATGTCCGCATACTGAGGTCCTTGCTGTCCCTGGTTTCCTGCTGCTGATACCCCTCCGGCCTGTGAGCCAACCCTGCAAAATACTGATTGCACTTCAGGAAAATCCTGTCTGTTACCCACTATAGCCTCTATCCTTTTTACAATTCTGTCCGTATCATGCACATTTGCATCTGATGGTAATTCAACACTTAAGACGACTTTTCCCTGATCTGAATTTGGTATAAATTCAAAACCCAGTAAAGGTGCTATCAATTTGACTGCAATAATAAGTGCTATAAAAGATATAGTTACTACAAGCCATCGTATTTTTAATATCCTGGCAAGGACTCCTCTGTAGATATTATCAAGAGCCGAATAAAAAGCATCAAAATGAGCGAAAAATCTATCCCCTATGGTTTTTCCTTTTTCTTCCACTTCTTCAACATATTCTTCAACATGTTTCGTATAATCCAGCAGCATGGCAATCTCTTCATTGCTAAACTTTAACGATTTCAGTCTGGATTTAAATAAATTTTCTCCGTAAAATTTGACATTTACCAGTGAAGATAATGAACGTACCTTTTCCACAGGCATGGCTTCTTTTAATTTTATTATTGTGTCTTCGTTAAATATGAGCCATGAATCCCTTAAATTCCTTACTTTTTTTGCCTGTTTGAAGAACCGGGAAGCAAGCATGGGAGTAAGGGTAAATGAAACAAAGAGAGAAAAGAGAGTGGCAACTGCCACAGTAAGGCCGAAAGAGGAGAAAAACCTTCCTATAATGCCCTCCATAAAGGTTATAGGAAGATATACAACTATATCAACCATAGTAATGGCTATAGCGGCAAGTCCGATTTCAGATCGACCGTCAAGTGCTGCCTGCTTCGGATCCTTACCCATTTTCAGGTGTCTGTGTATATTTTCCAGAACAACTATGGAGTCGTCTATAAGTATACCGGTACAGAGAGCAAGACCCATAAGGGTCATCATATTCAGAGTCTGATTGGCAGCAAATAAAACTATAAAGGTAGACATCATAGAGGTAGGCAGAGCCAGTGCTATTATAAAAGTTCCCATAATATTATGAAGGAAAAGAAACACTACCATTACAGCCAGCATACCTCCCAGGAGAAGATGAGTTCGTACCTCTTCAAGAGAAGAATTTATATACACAGACTGATCATCACTGATATTAAACCTGATGTGACGATAATTTTTTTCTACTTTTTTAAGTTCTTTTTTGACTGTTTCCACTACCTTCAGTGTATTTGCATCAGATTGCTTTCTTATGATTAATCCAACACTGTCCATTCCGTTTATTCTGGTAAAATCTTCTCTGTCTGCCGCGCCGTCTGTAACGGTTGCCACATCACTCAGGGAAAAACTCTGGATACCACTGGCTGTACCTTTCGTAAACCTCAAATTTTTTATTTCATCTACATTTTTAAATTCTCCAAAAACTCTTATTATATTTTCCTTGAAATCATGTTTAATATTTCCGCTCGGTATGTTCAGATTTGCTGACTTTATGGCCTGCCTCAGTTCAGATATAGTCATGGAATAGGCAATTAATCTGTTCTGATCTACTTCAACCAGAATTTCTCTGGTCTCTCCACCGGTAACTTCAACGTTACCGACACCGCTCAGTTTTGCAAATCTATCGGCAATCATCTGATCGGTAAGTGTCTTGAGTGTTCTTATGTCCATAGTATCACTTGTAAGGCCCATAGTAATGACAGGTTTTGCTCCCAGATCGACTTTAATGACTTTAGGTTCCTGCTTCAGAGCATCTTCAGGAAGATTTGGTTTTGCAAGCTGTACTTTATCTCTGACTTCTGCCGTAGAAGCATCTATGTCTGCTTCTAAAAGGAATCTTGCAGTAACACTTGAAACACCGTCTCTTGAGACAGAGACAAGTTCATCCAGTTTATTCACTGTCATTACCTGGTCTTCTATGACCTTTGTTACAAGAGCTTCTATCTCTTCCGGCCCTGCTCCCGGATATGTAGTTATTACTGTGACAACAGGCATATCAATTTTAGGAAACTGATCTACTGCCATAAGGGTCATAGATCTATATCCCATAACTATAAGAGCCAGAAATACCATTGTTATAAATACAGGTCTTTTAATAGATATATCGGTCAACCACATGATATTTACTCCTCATGTATAACTTTTAACAGATCTCCATCTTTCACTGTACCGGTAGATATTACCTTTTCTCCCTGACTCAATCCTTTTGTTATTTCAATAATTCCTTCCATAGAAGGGCCTGTGATAACTTCTCTTTCAGCAGCATGGCCATTATCATTTATATATACAAAATTCTTCTCTTCCCCTTCATTTTTCTTTACAGTATTCTTCGGAATTACTAATACATCTTTATGAACTGCCAGTATTACTTTTCCTCTGGCAAACATACCTGTTTTAAATTTACTATCTTTATTATTAAACATTATTTTAACGATAAACTGTTTACTATCAGGGTCTCCGCCTGGAATAATGTCTTTTATGGCTCCTTTAAAGGATTTATCAGGTATACTGTCTATTGTTATGTCTGCATTCATACCAACCTTTATACGTTCTATATCTGTATCTGAAACGGTTGCTGCAAAATATATGGTACGGGGATTAAAAATATCTGCGATTTTACTCGGCCCCTGCCCGCCTGCATATTGTCCCATATCTACATAGCGTTTTGTAACATATCCGTTTATAGGTGATTTTACATATGCTTTTTCAAGTTTCCTTGATACAATTGCAAGATTTGCTCTCGCTTCATCGACAGCTGCCTGTGCTACATCCACTTCATGGCTGGCAACGGTTATCTCCATTCTGTTATCCTGTGCTATTTTAAGGGCTTCTTTCGACTGGTTGATTGCTGTCTGTGCCAGCAGAACTTTTTCTTCTGCTATCTGAACCTGCTGTTTTGCCGCTTCCTTTTCCTGAATACGGGAACCTTCTCTGGCGAGGTCCAGTTTACTGAGAGCAGTATTATACTGGGCTTCTGCTACATCATGCCTGACCTGGGCAATATCCATTTGCTGCTGTGATATGGCACCTTTTTCCAGAAGCTGTTCCATTCTTCCGAGATCTAACTTTGCTTCTCTGAAATTTGCTTCTGCCTGGGAGACAGCTTCCTGTGCCACTGCAATTTCCTGTTTTCTTGAGCCTTCTTCCACTATTGACTGCTGTTCCCGTGTCGTTATAAGAGCTGCTCTGGCCTGATTGTATTGAGCTTCTGCCCCTTTTAAAGATTCTTCTGCCTGCCTTATGGAACCTTCAACCTGGCTGGCCCGGAGGAGGGCTTTACTCTTTGCCTGTATTAGCCTCATAGATGCTGTGTGAACTGCAGCCTGAGCCTGGGACAATTGATCTTCAAGATCATAAGGTTCTATTACTGCCACTGTCTGGCCTTTACGTACATAATCTCCTTCTCTGATCATAAGCTGTGTTACTATACCGGAATTATTTGTATTGAGTAATACTTTTTCATCTGCATCCAGCTGTCCGCTCACATCAACTGTAATGAAAATATCGCTTTCCCTGACTGTTACAAGTTCTACCGGAATACCTTCCTGTTTCTGCATCTGGTCTCTGGAAAGGTCAGTATTTTTCTTCTTACAGGAAGTACAGATAAATAAAAGCGATATTAATAAATATATTATTATACCTGCTACAGGTTTTTTCTGTTCTCTTTCAGGAGTTTTCTCTGTTAAATTCATCTTTTCTCCTCCTCTCGGATTAATTTTATTTTATCTAAATTACCATCTTCAGGAAGAAGTCCTGTAGTTTTTATCATAGTGGACTTGGCAAGATAGAAATCATAAAGGGCTTCTACATTATCTACCTCTGCTTTCGTAAGTACAAGCTGTGCATTGGAAACTTCTATAAAAGGCGCTATGCCTGCCTGGTATCTGACTTTTGCCACGTCATAATTTTGCCGGGCAGAATCGAGATTTGCCCTGACTTTATCTACTTTTTCTTCCTGTTCATGTAAATTTAAATAGGCCTGTTTCACCTGAAGGGCAATAGCTTTTTTTAGTTGTTCCAGATACAGTCTGGCCTGTGCCAGATTTGCTTCTGCTTCATCTATTTTATAAGCTGTAAGTCCCCTGTCAAAGATTGGGAGCGTTGCATTTAATGTGGCGTTGGTGCTGTTGCTTGGAGTGGAGAATGTTGAACTGAAGATTATATAATCAAAATTAATGTTTACAGCAGGTCTCATAGTACTTCTGGATACTTCTATCTGTGCCTGTGCCGCTTCTATTAAAAACATTATTTTCTTTGCTTCAGCACGGTTTTCTATGGCCACTTTTGTAGTGTAAGGCACATCTACAGGGAAAGGGGAGTAGGTGAGATTATCTATAAGTTCAAATTCTTTATCCAGAGGAACGTTCATAGTATCATTCAAAGCAGATTTACATAGCTCCACATTGTTCCTGGCACTTATTACACCCAGTTCCGTATTGGCTACCTGTGCTCTTGCACTGAGTACGTCTGCTTTTGCTACAAGTCCTGCTTCATAATAGGCTTCCGATATACCATACTGTGCCTGTGTTGTAGAAAGAGTTCTGTTTGCTACATCCAGCAGTTTGCAGGCTCTGAGCACATCATAATAACACTGAATGGTTTTATATATAGAATTCTGGCGGATTACTTCCCTGTCACATATGACAGACTTGCTCACACATGTAGTCTGTTCCACAAGATTGGTAGTTAAACTTCCGTCATAGAGCGGATAATTAAAGGTTAATTTTCCCTGCCCCTGATTGTTAGTTCCAAGAGCGGAGTTTTTCCCTCCAATACTCAGACTCTGGACAGGATCCAATCTTGAATAGTATGCGGAAGCACTTACACTGGGATAACCTCCTGTTTTAGCCTGATTTACTCTGGCTTCTGTTCTATATATATCCTGATCGGAAATTTGAAGATCTATACTGTTCTGAATGGTAATTTTTATACTTTCTTCAAGAGTAATTTTTTTATTCAAATTAGCATTTTCCTGGCAGAAACAGCTATTTCTGACAGATAATATTAAAAATAACAACAGAATTATGTACATAAATTTTTCTCCCGTATCAATACAGAATTGAACCAATTCAATCCAGACATGGTTAAAAATATACAATAAATTTAATAGAGAGTCAATTATCTTGACAATGTCATATTTACTGAGGTAAGCATAAATAATACATATATGCTCTCGTGACGCGTAACGCGTAACGCGTGACGGGTAGGAAAACTTTTATTACATGCTTATGCTCAGGTCAGTAATAAAATAGCAAATGGTTGTGACGGGGTTAATTCCTGCCCATCACGCATTACGCTAAAAAACACTATCTACTGAGGTGAGTATAAATAATGCATATTTTATATTCTCGTGACGCGTAACGCGTAACGCGTGACGGGAGGATGCAATTTATTACATGCTCATGCTCAGGTCAGTAAAAAGTTATTTTTATAAATTACTATTTACTTTTATGAAAAAATAATTGATAATATATTATAATGACCGTATTTACCGGTCAGACATTACGCGTCACGCGTCACGCGTTACGCGTCACGATACAAAGGAGCGTAACTGTTATGATAAATACCAATCAAACAACAGACGGATATTTAATATCCCGTACTACGGCCAATCAGAGGCCTATTCAGGCAGGTGCTGTTACTTCCGGTAAAAGTAACTCTTTACCTGAAGCAAAAAATCAGCATATGAAAGCAATGGAAAATTTTTACAGAAGTGATAATTCACAGTTTACTTCTGTAGAGAGCGGTAACAGATCCGGTGCAGGTAACGTAGATCAGAGAGTATTTGATGAGAGGAAAAAACTTGTAGATCCTCTCGGTCTGGTTCCCGATCAGGCAAAGGTCGGCATGGATAGAACAAAGGCAAATATAGACGGGAAAACCATTGAAGTTGGAACCTTTAATATGGAGTGGCTGGGCTGTGATGAGGCCAGAATGTTTTTCAAGGGGAAACCTACAGGTGCACAGCCAAGAACAGAACAGGATTATCAGAAGATGGCACAGGCTATAAAACAATCAGGTGCCGAAGTCATGGCAGTACAGGAAATATCCGATGAAAAAGCTCTCAGGAAGGTTTTAAAGGATTTACCGGGATATGATTTTGTACTGGGCACTACCGGGAAAAGAGAAGACGGTAGAAGCCAGATGGTAGGAATTATTTATAACGGAAATAAAGTGGAATGCGATAAGTCTTCCATAACGGAGATTATGGAAGCACAGGTTCCGGAACTTGCCGGAGACGGACATCTGAGAGCTCCTCTTGCTGCAAAATTTAAGAGCAAAGAGGGAGGATTTGATTTTACCATGGTGTCCATGCATTTAAAGGCAGGTCAGAAAGGTAATTGCAAAAAAATAAGGGATGCCCAGGTAAGTATAATAAATAAATGGGCACAGGACAGAATGGCATCGGGTGAAGATAAAGACATTATCTTTGCAGGTGATTTCAATGATACTCTGAATAGTTCCACTACAAAAAAGCTCGGTGAAGGTACTGACCTGCATATGGTAACTTCAGAATCTGCAGTGAGAGATGAATGGTCTCACCCTGTAACACACAGACTTATAGATCATATAGGAGTTACCACTGCAGATGGAGGGTCTCTGGAAGAATATATTCCGGGCACTACCGGTGCAATAAAGGAAAGAGTTACGTCTGATCACAGGGCTGTAGTGTCCAGTTTTAAAGATGTAGATAATGATTAGTAAAATATAAATATCTGATTAATAATATTAGCTATTGGTTTTTTCTTAAAAAAAAACTAATAGCTAATAGCTTTTTTTGGAAAAACTATTTACTTTTTTTTAAAATGCGTGATATAAGAGATGAAAAGATTTTTTTGTTGTGATATGTTTTAGCAAAAGTAAATTCTTTAGAAAGGTGGTATACAGCTATGTTTGGAATGATTAATATGATAAACCAGGGAGCTGTAAACAGACAGCAGGGACTTTTTACAAACAGGCTGGTTGATGGAACGAAAAGCGGTCAGCTTAATAAATCAGAGTATATGGCTCTTGCCAATTATGATCAGGATACAAGGGAAATGGAAGGGAAATTCCTGAAAGACGGTAAAATATCCTGGCAGGAGCGTCAGATACTGGAACAGAGAAATAAATATAACCAGCGCATGATGGCACTTTACAGTAAAGGAGACTTCAATCCTTTAACTGAAGGGCCTAAAAATGCAATTGAAGCAAAGATGCAGAATCAGCTTTCAAGAACCTATGATGGCATTACAGACGGAAGTCTTACACGGGGTGAAGCTGTAAATACCCTGAACTATCAGGGAGAGACAGCTACCAAATATGGTAAAATGCAGGCAAGTCCCAATGGTTTCCGTAACTTGATAACAGGAACCAGTTCCTTTACGGCAGGTGAAAGACTTGCCCTTCATAACAGACTTGATAATAGCAGTGAAAAGATTTATAACCTGAGGCATAACTGGGCTTCTGACTGGGGTTCTCCCAGGAATGTAAGTCATTTTCAGCAGCCTAATTATGGCGGAAATTATATGCCTTCTTTCCCGTCCTATACGCCTCCTGTGAATTTCCCGAGTTTCCCTGCTCCTTCAATGACAGGTGGACAGCCACCTTATTATCCGGGCTTCCCGGGCGGAGGATGTCCTCCTTACCTGAGTCAGTTTACCCAGCAGCTTTTCAATACAATGGCTATGGGTATGATGATGGGTATGATGAGCGGTATGGGCTTTGGGATGAATGCAGGAATGATGTTCGGCGGTATGCCGATGGCAATGCCATTCTTTATGGCTCTGTCTTCCATGATGGGCGGTATGGGCATGATGGGCGGAATGAATATGGGTATGGGTATGATGGGCGGAGGTATGATGGGAGGTTTCCCCGGTAGTTATGGCGGAGGTTACGGAGGAGGTTCTTATTCAGGAGCCTATGCAGGAGTAGGACCTTATGGAGCCTATGCAGGAGCCTATGCAGGTAATTACGGAGGTTATATACCTCAGGGAGTGGCGCCAAACGGTTCAGGTTCTGCTGCCGTAGCAATGGGCAGACAGTTCCTGGGAAGAGAATCGTGGAGTATTAAAGGACAACTTCCTCACTTTACAGCTGCCGGAGGACAGACCAATAACTGTGCTGATTTCGTAAGTTCCTGTCTTGAGAGCCAGGGACTTATAAGAGGACATCATGTAAATGTGAGAGAACTGGAAGTATCTCTTATAAGACAGGGTTACAGACCTGTTCCACTTCATATGGCAAAGCCGGGCGATGTATGGATAAATGCCAGCAGAGGTCATACGGAACTTGTTCAGGGATTTGATGCCAGAAGAGGCGGCGTGTCACTTATTGGTTCCAATAATGACAGACCGGGTCATCAGGTAATATCAAACGGTTTTTCCAGAAGCGGTGTCGTATATACAAGAGGTTAGTTTTTAACTGATAAAAGAGGCTGTCGGAGACAGCCTCTTTTATTTTTATATGATGTAATTATTTCCTGACAACCCCTTATTGAAACTCCAGATTAAACCCCTGAGTAACTGTTCCTGAAGTAACGGAAAGAGCTGCAGAGCCGACCTTCATTGAAGCGAATTTTATTGAAACCTTTCCGTTTTTAGTAATGGCAAAGGATGGTTTTGCCACACCGTACGAAGTATTTATTCTTACTCCCGTTCCGTCCGGAACCGGCTTGCCTGTACCATCTGTTACTGTAATATCAAGAGAATAGGTGAGATTGTTATAACCGGTTTGAGTTATATTTATAGAAGCGGGGGCAATGCTGGAATTACCTGTATCAAAAAGACTCCAGCAGTTTGCCACTTTTCTTTCAGGACTGTACGTTTCACTTATAAGTGTTCCCTTTATGACCATTGTCGTAGAATCTCCTCCATCCATATTTATTGCATCTGTTACATTCAGTTTAAGGAGATATTCCGCTATTTCAGTAAGACTCATGCCAAGACTTTCCGTGGATTTTGATTTTCTGTCATCTACACTGAATAAAACAAGTTTATTGTCTTTCGTGATACCCAGTGCCGTATGGCCTGCCCTTCTTGTTACATCATTACCTCCAGGCCCCAGTTCTTCTTCTTTAGCCGTTATATTAATTTTGCCGTCTGTAATTAAATTTGGACCTGCGCCAATGGCATAAATAACCCTGGTCCAGTCTTTGCCTGAAAGAGATATGACACGGTTATTGACAGCTTTTATCCTGTCTATGAGAATTTTTTTATCATATCTTATACCAAGAGCAGTTCTTGGCGGTCTTTTTCCTACATGTGGGCTTTGCAGTATACCGTCTATTATAACAAGACCGAGAGGTCCTCCGTCTTTATTGTAATAACCTCCGTTTACTGCTACCAGTGCTCCTGTTCTCTGAGCCATAGAACTTGTAGTTTCTCTGCTTTTATTATTATCTTTAGCCTGTATGGCTTTCAGGTTGATATTTTCTCTTTCCAGATCCGCAATTACTACATTGAAACTTATAACACCTTTCCAGGAACCTTTTCTTATTCGGGCCCATATTACGCTTTCAGAGAGATATGTTACGGATTTTTCATCAAAATTTTTGTAAAAATCGAATACCAGTCTATCCGGGTTTTCCATATTAAAAGCTTTATAATTTTCTGAAGGAAGATTGTATTTCAATTTTATTCTGGATATAACACTGTCATGTCCGGTTTTTTCGAAGGTAATTTCTTCTATAAGATTATCATTCAGTTTGTAGAGTTTTTTGATATTTTTTTTCAGTTCCGTTCCCGGAAATTCAATTATAAAAATATCGGGATTTCCCTGACGGCATATAGTATAGGGAACTTTCCGGGTTAAATCGAAAGCCAGTCTTGTCTTTTCCTGGTCTGAACCAAAACGGATTTCAGTGAGAGCGACTTTTTCTGTAGCAATTGAGCAGAAGTAATTAAATATAATATACACAAATACCGGAACAAAAAGAAACATTTTTAATTTCATTGTTATTAAATCCTTTCTAGAAATAACGTTAAGAATTCAGAAAATTCTACTTTGACTGTTCATTTCCTTCATGAGTGTGAAATTTATCATAGTATATCCTGGATTATGCTCAAAGCTATAAATACAAGTTCTTTATAGAGGAGAAGATAAATACCGCTCCAGATAAGTTCATACCCATTTCTAAAACCTGTCCCTGACCGGACTCTTCCGGAAAAGATATGATCCTGTTGTGTGGCAAACTGGTTTTACAGACTGTTAATATTTTGCGTCTATATCATTTACAACTCTCTTTTAATACGGCATATCTTTTCCTCCAGAGCCCGGCCAGGGACAGGAGTGTATGCCATATTTTTTTGGGTACCAATTTACCTGTTGCGGTAATAAATATGAAAAGCACATATAAATATCGTATATATCCAACTAACAGGCATGACCGGAGCGGTCACAACCAAAAGTGTGTGCCATATTTACCGCTGGCACCACTCAGAAAAATGTTTAATTTTTTCTTGTATAACTTTAAACTATATATTAACTAATTATATTTAGTTTATATAATAAGACTAAACTATTATGATGTAAAATTTAGGGTATTTTTGCAATTATATTAATTCCTGTAAATTCTGACGATTTTTTTTAAAATAATTTTCAGATCGAATGAATGAAAAATGATTTTCCCCTTGTAAATTAAAGTTTTTTTATGTATATAAATAATTGAAAAAAATTTAAGAAAATACTTGACATATATACACTAAACTATTATAATAATAATGCAAGCAGATAAAATTAAAAAAACACAAGAGGTGATTTGCTATGTTGATGAGATGGGAACCATTTTCAGAAATGAATTCTTTACAGAGGGAGATTAACAGATTGTTCTCCGATACTATGAAAAGAGAGGGAACAGGTTCAGGTGAATTTGTAACAAGAAGCTGGGCTCCTTCGGTGGATGTCATAGAAAAGGAGAATGAAATAGTAGTAAAGGCTGAACTTCCCGGTATGGAACAGAAGGATATTGATGTTCATTTAGAGGATAATCAGCTTACTATAAAGGGCGAGAGAAAATTTGAGAAGGAAGATAAAGGTGAAAATTATATCCGTCAGGAAAGAGTTTACGGCTCTTTCTACAGGTCATTCACTATAGGAAGCGGTATACAGGCTGATAAGGTAAATGCCATTTATAAAAACGGTATTCTCGAAATAGTCCTTCCGAAGGAAGAAAAAGTTCAGCCCAAAAAGATAGAAATTAAATGATAATCTTTTTTCTGATAAAAGAGCAGTCTGCCTTTAGACTGCTCTTTTATTTTTCTATGGTGAGCATGAATAATATAATTAGTGAATAGTGAGTAGTGAAAAGTAAGTAAAATCCATTTTTTTCACTTTTCACTTTCAATATTCTGTGATAAATTTCTTTTTTTGTATATAAAATTATGTATATAAAATTATGTATATAAAATTATGTATATAAAATTACCTGTCATTTTTTTATGCAATCTTCAGATTGCATGATTTCAGTTAATTGTGATATACTACGATATTATGATAGATATTTCAGTAGTTATAGGAACATATAATCAGAAGCCTGTTCTTTCTCATGTACTCAATACATTCAGCAGCCAGACCTTTCCTCTTGATAAAATGGAAGTTCTTGTTGTAGACAGCAGTTCTACAGACGGTACAGAAGAACTGTGTAAAAATTCTACCTTTCCTTTTTTATTTAATTATTACAGGAAGGAAAATACTGGCAAAGTTCCTGCAAGGAATATGGCCATAGGAAAAGCCAGGGGAGAGGTGATTTTTATGACTGACGGTGATGTCCTTGCCCATCCGAGATTGATAGAAGAGCATATGAATTATTACCGCAAATACCCGGAAAGTGTCATTGTAGGACGTCAGATGATTGTTCCTTCTCTTGAAAATTACGAAGAAAGCGGAAAAATTTGTTTCAGACATGATAATAAAGTTGCAGGCCAGAGACTTCCATGGCATCATCTTGTTACGGGAAACGCTTCCATTGGAAAGAAGATGCTTGTAGATACTGGTATGTTTGATGAAGATTTTAAAGGGTATGGCTGTGAAGATTATGAACTGGGCTACAGGATTGCAAAGAAAAACATTCCAATTATTTATAATCCCGATGCTATAAATTACCACTATCATCCTGTAACATTTGACGAAGACTGTATAAGAAAGATCGATACAGGAAAAGCTGCTGTCATATTCTGGAGAAAACATAAATCTCTGAGCTTAAAACTTCATCTCGGTATAAATCCTGTTTCTTTATTCATTCACAGTTTTATAACTTCTGACGGCTGGCTCATAAAGAAATGCAGAGAATATTCAAATGTTGATTCACCGTGGAAGAGTATTGCCAGACAGATTCTTCTTGAATTCAATTATCTTGCAGGAGTTAAAGAAGAACTTTATAAGGAATAGCGGTTTTTACTTTACTTTTCACTTTTATTGGAATTTCCACCATGGCTTTTTTAATTCCTCTACTTTTTTACGCCATTCTTCTGCTATCTTTGTTTTCTCTTCTTCTGCCTGTTTTTTCTGTTTTTCCCATTCTGCTTTTAACCGTTCTATTTCCTGGATGTGCAGTTCGTTAATATCTGCCAGTGCCCGTTCTTTTTCCTTTATGGTAGAATTCAGGGTTTTTATCTGTATTTCAATGTTTACCTTCTCTGATAAAAGTTCTTTTAAATTACTGGCATTTTCCATCAGTACCTGTTGAATGGATTCTGTCTCTTTCCGGTATTTTTCCTGCTGATACTGTAATTCACATTTGAGCATTGAAATAGTATTTTCTTTTATTTGCAGTTCTTCCGGTTCTGATGGCCCTGTTGTCTGTTTTCTGAGTAATTCATTTTCCTGTAATAACATGTTTAATCTATCTTTTAAATATTGATTTTCCTGTCTTAATTTATCTGCTAAAAATTTTTCTTCCAGTGGTTTCAGTAAATTTGATTTTTCAAAGAAGTCTTCCAGTGCTTTTTTCATATTTTCATATATTATTACATGATTATTATCTGACATAGAACACCTGCTTTCTCCGTAGGTTAAAAATGAAGGGGAAAATCCCCTGCCAGTAAAAGGAAATTCATAACTTTACGCATCGGAACTATCCAGAGACTGTAAAGAGGACTGTATATAAAAACAAGTAATGGTATCATGCCGTATCTTCTTAATCCTTCAAGATTTCTTGCAAGTTCGTAGGGAAGGAATCCTGAAAGAATAGTAAATCCGTCCAGAGGCGGTACCGGCGCCAGATTGAATATACCGAGACCCACATTCAGTATGACAAGATAGGAGAGAAATATCTCCAGTGCAGAAGGAACTGTCATAAACAGGCAGAAAATTTTGTGAATATATGCAGCCGTAAAGGCAATAAAAAAGTTAGACATCGGCCCTGCTGCCGTTACAAACATAATGTCTCTCTTTGGATTCTTCAATCTCAAAGGGTTTACCGGTACAGGTTTACCCCAGCCAAATCCTATGCCTGCAGCCATACTTAATATTATAAATAAAAATCCGTAAGGATCGAAGTGGGCTACAGGGTTCAATGTAACCCTGCCCTGACTCCAGGCAGTTCTATCACCTAACAGATATGCTGTATAGGCATGGGAAAATTCATGCACCGTTATTGAAAAAACCAGTGCCGGCAATATAAGAAATAATATTTCAGGATTTGTAAAGGTAAACATTTCATTGAATCTCCTTTTTCACTTTTTCACTCTTCACTATCTTCACTCTTCACTCTTCACTCTTCACTACTCACTGTCTCTTCGGTGCTCCTATGGTTTCCATAAAATTTTTGGCATATTTCAGACCATCTTCTCTGTTTTTTATGATGCCATCTATTACTTTTTCCTTTACTTCGTTAATTGCCTGCCGGAAGTAAGGTCCTGGTAGATAATTCATTTCTATAAGGTCCGAACCTGATATGGTGGATTTAACATGCCTCCATCTGGTAAGATAATTTATTATTCTTCTTCTGGCAATTTTGTTTTTTATCTCTGACATAATATAAAATAAAAATTCCATCGACAGCCCGGACAGTTCTCTGCATATAACACTGGGATTCAGTTTGTCCGGTGTACTCAGATTTATACAATAATTGCTTTCCCATATAAGTTTTTCTATTAATTCAGGTTTGATTTTCAATTTTCTTCCGATTTTTTTTACTTCTTCTGGATAGAGATTTTTAGTGAAAGCAAGAAAATAGACCAGCCATTCTGTTATTTCTATATCTTTTACATAATTTTTATTGCTTAAATTTTTATATATTTCATTGAGCAGTTCAAGTATTTCCCTGTTTATGTCTATATCTTCGTGGATTGCCTTCATTATTCCCAGTTCATCCATTCTTTTTATGGAAGAAATAGGCCTTTTTTCATTCAGTAAAGTCACCATTTCATCAAGGAGTCTTTCTGTAGATATCTTTTCAAGTATATTATTTTTTATGGCTCCTTTTATGAGTCTTTCCGTATGAGGTTCAATTGTAAAGTAATATCTCTGTTCAAATTTTATGGCTCTGAATATTCTTGTAGGATCGTCTATAAAACTCAGATTGTGAAGTACTCTTATGAGTCCGCTTTCAAGATCCTTTTCTCCTCTGAAAAAATCTATAATCTGTCCGAAATTGTCTCCGTTAAGACCAAGAGCCATGGCATTTACGGTGAAATCCCTTCTTATGAGATCCTGTTTTATTGAAGAATATCTTATTTTCGGAAGAGCTCCTGGCTGGCTGTAAAATTCTGCTCTGGCAGAGGCTATGTCAATACGATATCCCTGTGGTATGTTTAATTCTGCCGTGCCGAAAGCATGATGAATTCGTAAATCTCCTCCCGTGCATGACGCAAGTTTTTGTGCGTAATTTATACCGTCA
This sequence comes from uncultured Synergistia bacterium, assembly GCA_964431735.1. Lineage (GTDB taxonomy): Bacteria > Vulcanimicrobiota > SpSt-956 > SpSt-956 > JAKJGF01 > CALARM01. The sequence goes on from CAYSLJ010000031.1 coordinate 19,125, forward strand.
CCTTCCACTACAAGATCAAGGTCAAAGTTTTCTATACCGAGCAATAAATCTCTTACAAAACCACCTACTGCATAAACAGGAATTTTTTCTCTGTCTCCTGTCTGGCCTGCCTGTCTTAAAATAGTTTGAATAATACGGGGGAGTCTTGCCATATCATCTATTCTGGTAGGAAACTGGTGAGGCGTACATAATCTTGTTCCGTGAATTGTTCTTATTATATCTGATCTTGTTATGACTCCTACAAGCTTATTCTCTGACATTACAGGGATCCTTCCTACCTGATTTTCTGCCATTAATTCCTGAAGTTTTGATACAGGCATGTTAGGGGGAGCTTTTATAAAATCTCTTGTCATATATGCTTTCAGCGGGGCATGGCTCAATCCATGTTCTGAAGCTTTTTTAAGATCAGTTAAAGAAATTATACCGCATATTTCTCCTTCCTGTTCTATAATAAGTCCGCTGTGTCCATGCTCTCTCATTATATCTACTGCATCACATACCTTGAGAGTGCTTTCTACTGTTTTAACAGGGAAAGACATAATGTCCTGTGCTACAAGAGCAGGTTTGATATTTCTTTCAAGTATTTCCAGGAGGCGGTCTTTTATTTTTTTTATATCTTTTTCTTTTATTGTCGCCGCTGCTGCTGCCATATGGCCTCCTCCTCCGAAGGTTCTGAGCATAAGGTTGACATCAATTGATTCACTCAGACTTCTTGCTACTATATAAGTTTTTTCTTTCATTCTTACCAGTGTGAAAAAAGCATCTTTCCTCTCAAGTTCAATCATTTTATGTGTGAGAAGGGCAAGTTTGGGAACATATTTATCTAACTCTGAGATGGATATAACTATCTGAAAACCATTGAAGTTATAAGTTTCACATGAAAGTATGAGTTTATTCAGAAGGGATCTCTGCTCCTCTGAAAGAGGCCTGTTTATATATCTTGCTACGATATCCAGGTTTGCCCCTCTGGATAATAGATAAGACGACATGTCTATGTCCAGTGTTCTGGTAGTGGAAAAGGTAAGAGAACCTGTATCTTCATATATGCCAAGAAGAAAAAGTGTGGCTTCCCCCGGGATTAAAGTTATATTTTTTTTCTTTATTATTTCTACCAGAAGGGTTGCTGTGGAACCGACACTTTTAATTACATTTACATTACCTATTATATCTTCCTGATGATAAGGATGATGGTCATATACATGTATTTCAACATTATGGTTATCCAGTATTTTTTTTAAAGGCCCCAGTCTGTTCGGCAGTCTTGTGTCTACAATGATGAGTTTTTTTATCTGTGATAAATCTATATTTTTTATTGAAATTGTAGAAGAAGTAAGATCATTATGTAAAGTCATAAATTTCTTTACATTTGTATCAAAGATCCCTGAAAAAACAAGACTGGCCTCGGGATAGATCTTTTTCGCCGCTACCATAGAGGCAAATGTATCAAAATCAGTACAGTTATGACAGGCAATTATTTCCATAGATTTGCTATATAATTTGAAGGTATAGAAATTTTTATTTTTGACGCAAAATAAAGCTTTAGATAAAAATTATATAGAAGCGATTTATCTAAATAATTGTAAGCGTTCAGCTATCAGCAGTCAGCTTTTACAGGAATTACATAATAAATGTTGTTAAATATTTTTTCAGACTGATTTACACCGTCAGGTTTTGTAGGTTTTAGCTGATAGCTGATAGCTAACTGCTGAACGCTTACAAATAATTTAAATGTATTATCACGCATCATGTATTACGTATTTTATTATACATCTTTTACATACTTTTAGCAACTATATAGTTTTCTTTTCTATTGTCTTATGTTATAATAGGTTTAAATTTTAATTTTTTACAGGGACATAAATATTCTATGAATATAGAGCAGAAGATAGTTTCTACCTATCCTTATCCTCTTGCTTTGACATTTAAAAATTTTATTACTCTATCCAGTTCAGATGATACAATTGAAGTAAAACATGCTGTTCTTGGTAATCTTATAGAAGTAATAATTAAATATCTGTCTTCTATTGTTATAGGCCAGTATGTTATGGATGAAAATAACAATAAAGACATCGACAGGTTACTCTCCGGCATTTCTCTCAGAACATGCAGTCTCGATCACTGGAACAATGTTTTAAAAAAGATATTGAAATATTACAGAGAAAATAATAAAAAACTTCTTGTACCTGAAATGGCCGATTTTTATTTTGATAAGAGAAAAGACGAATATGTCCATGTGGCAAAGGCCTATAAAGAGCTTAAGTCCATATTAAAAGATGAAGGTAGAGACGTAACGCAGATTTCCTTTAATGATTTCGCTCCGAGACTTCTTAAATATCATTTTACTTTTATGGAAAATACCTATTCCAAACTCTCGAAAAAACAACTCAAAGAAAGAGTGCTTTTTCTGGAGCCTGCCATGGAAGAAATACTTGGCACTCTTGGTTTTTTAACAGGTTATAAACTCTCTTATGTTGTTGGAGAAGATCCTGTAAAACTTGAAAAACACTATATTATTAAATCTTATATGGGAGCCAGTTTCAAGGATATTATGGTTCAAAGTATAAGAACTGCAAAGGATTTAGATAAAAACAAACTTTATCTGTGCAGTTTTAATAAACTTATTCCTACTGTGTCACTTTATCCATTTTTTTTGATGGAATATTGTCCTTTATGCAGCAGCGGACAGATTTTTTTCCTTAAAGAGAATAAAAACGGTGTCGTTCACTATATAAGTTCTCAATGTGGCCATGATTTTGTCCCCAGGAGTTATATAGAGGACCTTCATGGTTCCCTCCCATGTCTTGAAGAAGATCTTAAAGAACTTCCAGTTTCTACCAAGAAAAGCTCTGAAGGTAAAACCAGGGAGCCTGATATGTCTTCGGGAGAGTCTATATATGAAACAGCCCTGGAAATGGCACTTTCCGATGGACCTCTTTCAGAACAGGAAATAGAGAAACTTGATTTATATAAGAATAAATTTAATATAACAGGAGAAAAAGCCCAGGAAATATTTAAATCTGTTGAAGCAAGATTGTTTGAAACAGTTGAAGTAAAGGAAGGTTATCTTGAACAGATAAGAGTAGTGCCACTTGATATCCCGAAAGAACTGGTTTATAAACAATATCCCTATCCTGTTGCCAATGCTTACTGGCAGATAAATCAGCAATCTTCAGGCGACCCGAGAAATATTCTTCTTTCTGTATGCAGACTCATGGAAACAGTTATAAGGTTTTTTTCTTCTATTGTAGTTGCACAGTATATAAGGGATACTGTAGATGATTTAAATGTCAATTTGAATCTTGAGAAGCTTGTGGAGCCGGGTATAGAGGAATGGCTCCTTTTCCTGGAAGATATACTGAAACTTTATAATAAAAAAGGTGAAAAATTACTTGTCAATGAATTGTATAATTTTTATTTTTCTCCTTTCCCGGAATTAAAGGCTCCTTTGAAGGCTTATAAAGCAATATGTGAAGATGATTTTTTCCTTTTCAAAGGCAATATTCTGAAAGATGAACTGACACCTTCAGAATTTTTTACCCTTGTTCCTGATTTTATTGATGCTGTAGAAAATCATGGAGAGGATTTGAGTATAAATCAGATAAAAGATTTATTATTACTTTTTATTCCTGTAGTTGATAATATTATTTCAAGTCTTAAATTTCTTATTGCCTATAAATTATTTTATGTAAAAAAAGCAGCCTATGAAAAAGGTAAGGTTCGCCATGAAATTGTCGATTGCGTGGGTGCTCTCAGTCTTGAAGAAACTGAATATTATTCTGAGAATTATTTTGCACAGGAAAAGGTTTATATGAGTTCTACCGTAGATAAAAATTTCCCTGTTTTAAACCTGAGTCCTTTTTTTATACTCAGAGAATACCAGAAAGGTTTCGGCAATCAGCTTTTCTTTTACTGGAGAGTAACAGGTGACGGTTCCCTCGAATATTCCAATTATCAGGGAGACGTAAGATTTACCTCCCACGATTATGCAAAAGATTTAATCAAATCCTTTCGTAAATTTACTTCTGAAAAAAAAGTTAATCTTGTTATAAAACTGCTTGACTGGCAGAAAGAAAAGCGCAAAAAGGATATTAAAAAAGGTATCAGACAGATCCCTCAGAGAGGTATAGTACAGGAAAAAAGTGAACAAAAGAAAATACAGGAAGATGCAAAAAAAGCGGGGGAGACAAAAAAATATGCAAGAAATTCCTACAGATATGCCCTGGAGGCATGCTGGAGTGATGGTCTCCTGGGGGAAGATGAAAGAGTATATCTGGATGAATTAAAGAGAATTCTCGAACTGTCTCCTTCAGACGTGAACGTAATAGAGGATTCTACAAGGGTTAAATTTGCCGAAAAAATAGATAGGATAAAACCTGTTTCCCGGGATAAGAATGAACTGGCAGAAAGTCTTGATTTTCTTGAAGAAGAACATCAACTGCTCTTAAAAAGCCTGGAAGAAAGACGTCAGAAGATAAGAACTCTTGAAAGGAAAAATAAATCCCTTGAACATGAAAGAGATATATTGAAAGAAAGCTCTGAAAAACTTGAAACAGAGATGGTGGAAAAGGATAAAGAAAATGTAAAATTAAAGAAGTCCTTCAAGGAACTTAAAATTAAATTAGATTCTATGGCCAGACGTACCGATATTGAGAAATCTGATGAAATAGAATTACTTAATAACAGGATAAGTGAACTTGAAGATATCAGGGAAGGAGGGGAGAAAAAAAATCAGAAACTTACTGAAGAACTTTCTTCCTTTAAAAGTAAAAATTCTCTCCTTGAAGCACAACTCGAAGAGATTGAAGAAAAATTAAAAGAAACTCAGAGTAATAGCATATCATATATGGAAAAACTCGGAGAGCTTGAAACAGATAAAGCAGAAGAAATTGAACATTTAAAGAAAGAATTAAAAGAACTTCAAAAGAAAAATAATTCACTTGCCAGGCTTGCCCAGGAACTTACGAAAAAGAATGAAGAGAACAAAAAATTACTCCAGAAACTTGATGAGTTTGATGTTATTTCTGAAGATATTGACCGTCTCCAGCAAGTAAATAAAGATAAAGAAAAGAAACTGCTGGAATTTGAAGTAGAATTAAAGGATTTAAGAAAAAATAAAAAATATGTTGAAGAGAGCAATGAAGAGAAAGAACATGAAATAGGAGAAATCAAAAAGCAATTAAAAGATTTAATGAAGAGTAAGAATGAGCTGGAAAAGAATCTGGCTACAGCCGTTAAAAATAAGGATTCTCTTGTTAAACTTGTACAGGAGCTTAAATCCAAACTGGATGAAGCAAAGAAATTTATAGAAAAAGCCAGAGATGTAGATGTCATTAAGTCTAAACTGGAAGATCTGGAAGTACTTAACAGAGAACTTCTTACTAAAAAAGAAAAACGAGACCATGAGTATATAAGTCTCAGTCATGAATTTGAAAGATTAAATGCAGAGCATGTATCCGTCACCGGTGAACTGGATGATTATAAATCCAGGCTGGCTTATATGGAAGAACATAACAGAGAATTGATTGCTCTGAAGGAAGCAAGAGACAGGGAATACATGGAACTTATTAATGAACTTGACAGAGTAAGTTCTGAGTCTCTGTCTATGAGGAAAGATGTTCAGGCCAATAAAGAAGAAGGTGAAACCTTACTTAATCTTGTGAATGAACTCAGAGAAAAACTGGTTCATTCCGATAAAGTGACAGGTGATTTAAAGACACGGCTTGAACGACTGGAAAAAGAAAAAACAGAATTACTTGGCAGTAATGATAAACAATCTCAAAAAATCAGACATCTTATTTCAGTGCTGAATGAACTGAGGGAAGAAAAAAAGATACTTCAGACAAATGTTGCAGAGATTAATAAAGAAAAAATCAGTCTGGAAGATAAACTGGAAAGAATTCTTAAGGAATTTTCAGGTGCCAAACAATTTATAAATCAGGCAAAGATTAAACTTGCCGATTATGAAAATCTTCAGAATGAACTGACAGCCCTGAAAGCAGAACATGAATTATGTCTTTCTGAAAAAGCATCAGGTGAACAGGAGAAACGGTCTCAAAAACTTATTGATGCTTTATTACAGATAGAACAACTGGGTCTGAAAATCTCTGAACTGGAAAAAGAAAAAGAAGAGTTTTTATTAATGAAAGATTCTCTGGAAAAACAGCTTCTGGAAACAGAAGGAATGTTACAGAGTAAGTCGGGAAGTGAAGATAAAGATAAACTGGTTCAAAGGCTCAGAGATATAGACAGGGAAAAACAGGAACTTGTAAGAAATAATGAGAAACAGAAAAATACCATTATAGACCTTATTAAAAAGACTAACAGTCTTAATGAGGAAAATAAAAAGATAACTCTTTCCATTCAATCTCTTGAAATTGAAAAAGAAGAGTTAATCAGGCTTAATCAGGAATTACAGGAAAAAGGTACTGGCGCTGAATTTGATATGGCTTCTTTTGATGCAGAACTGTTAGAGATTAAACAACGTAATAATAATCTTATGGACAGTCTGGAACAGAGTAATAATAGAATTAAAGAACTTGAATCGCAGAATAAAGATTTACTTTCAATTCAGGAAAAATTAACGGATTTACAGAAAGAAAAAGAAACATATGAAAATGAACTGAACAAAACTTCAGATGAACTTGAGAAAACCAGAAATACTGTCAGAGAATTAATGGAGAAAATGTCTGCTTTAGAAGGAATTGCCGAACAGACCGGTAATGAAGAAATGGAAACACTCAGAAAAGATGTCCTCACAGGAAAGGAAGAAATAAAATCTCTGGAACATGAAAAAAATACCTATCTTAAAGAAAAAGCTAAAATACTATTACTTTTAAAAGGCTTAAAATCCAAACTTTCCGGGAAAGACAAAGAACTTGAAGAAATGCGGAGTAAAGCCGGTAATGTGCCTGATGACATTAAACAGAAGATTGAAATGCTGGAGCAGGAGAAAGAAGCATTTGAAGGTTTAAAGAATGAAAAAGACAGATTAATCAATGAGTTAGAAACAGAACTTCATAAGCTTAAAGCATCACTTCAGGAAAAGGAAATTAATGATGCTCTTCATAAAAGTGAAAAAGAAGCATTTGAAGGTTTAAAGAATGAAAAAGACAGATTAATCAGTGAGTTAGAAGGAGAAGTTCAAAAGCTTAAAATTTCATTTCACGAGAAGGAACTCGATGATACTCTGAAACAGAAGATTGAAATGCTGGAGAAAGAAAGAGACGTTTTTGAAGATTTAAAGGTAGAAAAAGACACGATAATTAATGAGTTATCTTCAGAAATTCAGAAACTTAAAAATTCGCTTCACGAGAGAGAGATTGATGACAGTCTGAAACAGAAGATTGAAATGCTGGAGAAAGAAAGAGAAGTTTTTGAAGACTTAAAGAGAGAAAAAGACATAATAATTAATGATTTGTCTTCAGAACTTCAAAAGCTCAGAATATCAATTCAGGAGAAGGGTATGGATTTAAAAGGTAAAGAAGATATGGAATTTATTTCTCTTGAGAAACAGAAAATTACAGAAGCGTGGGATGAACTCAGAAGAGCTGAAGAAAATAATATGGCAGAACTGGAAGAAGAATGGGAAAAACTTTCCCAGAACAGGGAAGAAGTAGAAGCACAGAGGGCCAGTCTGGAAAAAGATAGAGAATTATTGAACGCTATTGACATTGATACACTTGAGGCGGAAAAGAGGGAACTTGAATCCGCATGGATTGAACTGGCTGAAGAGAGGGAACATTTAAAATCCTTTATGATAGAAATTGAAAAGAGAAAAGATGAACAGAATACAGAAAATAATCTCCTTGATACAATCAGGAATAAAGATCAGCAAATAGCTATTTTAAAGGAAGAACTTGAAAGTTCCCTCATTGAGCTTGAAGAACAGAGAAAATTCATTCACCTTGAGAAGGAAAAGTTATCAGAAGAGTATGGTAATATGCAATTAAAAGAATTACAGTCTCATATAGAACAGGAATGGAAGAGACTGGAAGAGGATAGAATTAAATTTGAAGCTGATTTGAATAACCTGGAAGAGGAAAAAAAGCTTCTCGAAGAAGAATACAGAGAGCTTTCGCGGAAAAAAGCGGAAGTGGAACAACTTATGGAACAGGAACTTTTAACAGAAAGGTCAACTCTGATTTTGAGTCACGGTGATGTAGAAAAATTTCTTTCAGAACATTTGCCGGAAGATGCAATGAAGCCTTCCGATGTACCATCCAGTATGGAATCTTCTGAAGCCATAAAAGAGGAAGAAAATTCTGAACCTCCTGCATTACATAATCTTAAAAAGAAGGGCCTCTTTGCCAGATTAAAAAAGGCAGTAAGATTTGACAGATCCTCTTCTGAGCCTGAAGGACAGCTGGAAATGTCAGTAGAATCAACGATAAACGAAGATCTTTCTGTAGATTTTTTTACCAGTGACTGGCCTATGGTTATGGGAGGCCTTACTCATAACGGATTTAATGATGAAGAAACAGAATTACTCCCTCCGGTGAAGATTAGATGGAAATTTGCCGCCAGAGGAGCAATAAACGCTTCACCGGCTATTTACAGGGGTATTTCCTATTTCTGTTCTCATGATGGTACATTATATGCCGTTAATATAGAGAATGGTGAAAAGGTATGGGAATTTAAAACAGGAACACATGGGGCGTCCACTCCTGCCGTTGCAAAAGACTGGGTATTTTTTACCTGCGGCCAGTATGTTTATGCTCTGGACAGGCAAAATGGTGCTCTCATATGGAGATTCAAAGCCACAAGCCCTGTAACCTCTTCACCTGCAGTAGCCTATGGAAATATATATTTCGGCTCTACAGACGGAATATTTTATGCTCTATCTGTAAAAACAGGGCAGAAGATATGGGAATATATTACCAGGGGAAATAACAGTTATTCTCCTGCAGTATGTGAAGATATTGTTTATTGTTGCAGTAAAAATGAAAGAGTTTTTGCTCTTGATGCTAAAGATGGCAGGAAGATATGGGATTATGATGTAGGGTGTCCTGTTAAATCTTCTCCCGTACTATATCAGGATGCAGTTTTACTGGTCTGTGAAAACAGTCTCTACTCGTGGAATTCAAAACAGGGTACTCTGATGTGGGAATTTAAATCTCCCGGTCCTCTCTTTGCTGCTCCTGCTGCAGGTGAAGGTCTTGCCTATTTATCAATAGGAGGTAAAACCTTATATACTATTGATATGCTCAAAGGAAACAGAATTCGTGAATATAATATAGAAAGTGCATCAGGGTCATCACCTGTTTATGCCAACGGTACTCTCTATATAGGTGCAGGCGACGGAAAACTTTATTCTATAGAGCTTGATTCGTCAAAAAATTTCCTCCCTGAAGAGGGATTGAATATTACACATTATGTAGTATCTCTGGAAGGGGAAATATTATCTTCTCCTGCCATATCTTCAGGCTATATCCTTGCAGGAACAAAAAAAGGATTCCTCTACGGATGTTCCTCCGATGTAGAAGAGTAATTCAGTTCACTCTTCACATCAGGGCGTTTAATAAAACGCCCCTACTTACTCTTCACCACTCATTTTTCACTAATCACTACTTTCCCCAAAATCATAAAAATATCCGTTTATCTTCATTTTTACATCTACATGATCTACTGCAATCTTTCCTATAGTCTGACCTGTCGTTACTTTCTGCCCTATACAGACTCTGAGATTATTCAGATGACCGTATTGTGTCATCTGTTTACCGTTTTTTATTTTAACGGCAAATTCCCCGTATCCCCAGTATATAATATCCATCACTTTACCTTCCCATCCTGCAGGAACTTCTGTACCTGCAGGTGCGGCAAAATCATATCCATTATGATATCCTGCTTTTAATCTATATTTACTTTCAGGTCGCCAGTCATTAAATTTACCTGTAACAACTGTATCTGCATAATTCAGACTCATGAGGTTCAGGTATCTGTTTACACCGCCTTCTGTTATATCTACAGATACCCTGGTTTCAGGCGATTTTTTAACTTCTGAAGTGTCAATACCGTCAAATGGTGTTTCACAACCGCAGAAAAACATTATACACATTAATAGAATTATAGAGAAAAATCTATTATTTTTTATCATATTCAATTCCTTTCTTTTTTTTCATATCCTCTTCTCCTTTAACCATACCGGATAATATTCTGCCAAGATGATCTATTTCTTTACCGTATCCTGCCCAGTTCCCGATTTTTATATATTCCCTGGCTTTTTCATAATGTTTCAAGGCTTCTACTACCATTACTTCAACAGGTTTTTCTTTTTCAGTAACAGGAATTAAATGATTATTGGAGATGTTAAACATAGTGTTTATTGCTTTTTCAAGATTATCTTCCATTATTATCTGGCTTCCATAAACTAATATGACCTTTTTTAATTCAGGTAAGTGGCCTTTTTCCGCTTTTAAATATAATGGTTCTACATATATAAGGGAATTTTCAAGCGGTATTACGAGAAGATTACCTTTTATTACTCCTGAACCCTCCTGATTCCATAATGAAAGCTGTTTTGATATTTCTGTATCCTGATTGATACGGGCTTCTATTTGACTGGGGCCATAGACCATTTTCTTTTTGGGAAAACGATAGAGTATTATATCTCCATAGTTTTCTCCGTCACATCTGGCACACATCCAGGCAGATAAATTATCTTTTTTCATAGGTGTAAAGGGCATCATGAGAATAAATTCTTCTTTTTTCTCTCCAGGGAGGCTCATTATAATGTAATAGGGATTGATTTCCTCTTCCTGTGTATCAGAAATCTCTTTCGGTATGGTCCACATATCCTCTTTGTTATAAAATACCTGCGGTTCCTTCATGTGATAGGTAGAATATATTTTACTCTGTATGGCCATTAATTCTTCAGGATACCTTATATGGCTTTTTATGGCTTCAGGCATTTCCGACATATCTTTAAAGACATGGGGAAAGATTTTTTCATACGTATTTATTACAGGATCTTCTGTGTCATTTTTATAAAAATCAATATTCCCATTATAGGCATTTACTACTACTTTTACTGAATTTCTTATATAGTTTATTTTATAATCTTCACGAAAATTATATGGCATGGAATAAGGATATTTATCTGATATTGTGTATGCGTCACAGAGCCATAAGAGTTTACCGTCTGCAATGATTATATAAGGATCATCTGAATAAATCAGTAGTGGAAAAGCTTTCTTGAGTCTTGTATTCAGATCTTTATAAATCATTATTCTGCTCTCTTCTTTTATATCTTTATTCAGAAGGATCTTCATAGAGTTAATGTGTCTGGCAAAGGCAAGTTTTCTTAAGAAAGAAGAAAGCGCTATTCCTCCTGAGCCCTGATAGGTGCAGTATTTATTTGTTGTTCCTGAAGGGTAATCAAATTCCTGAAATATATTGTCACTGGATTTTGTGTTTACTATGGAGTAGTTTTTTGTTGTTTCTCCATAATATATTTCAGGTCTGTCTATTCTTAGGTTTGTCGTAAACACAGGAGGTATATCTTTTATGAAAAATTCTGGTAATCCTTCTTTTGATATGCTGTTTACAGGAGACAGACATAATCCGTATCCGTGAGTATAGGTTATATGTTGATTAATCCAGTCGCCAGTTGATAGTTGATCATAGGCTATTTCTCTGGCAGATAGCATAACCTGTCTGTAGTCTCCGTCTATAGTGTACCTGTCTATATCTACATCTATAAAATCATAATATGGTCTTATTTCCTGAAGCTGTGCATAAGTGTCCAGCAGAGGCCGTCCATCCCATAATCTTATATTTTTTACAGTTGCTTCATTTCTATGTATACTTTCTGCTGTCAGACTTTCATTGGCAGGAAATTCCTTTTCTATCACTTTATCAAGGCCGTAACCTTTCAGCGTATATTCAATATTTCTTTTAATAAATTCTTTTTCTTTTCCTATTTCATTCGGGATTACAACAAACTGCTGTATCAGTCCCGGATAAACGGAACCTCCCAGAAGAGAGAATATGATATAAATAATTATTGACCAGAAAATGGTCTTCCAGTTTTTTATATAAAGGTTAAGAAGGATAATAAAACTGCATATAAGAGCCATACCGATCATTATGTTCATTACCGGTATCTGAACATTTACATCCGTATAGGAAGCTCCGTAAATTACTCCTCTTGTAGAATAAAGTAATTCATATCTTGCAAGATAAATACCCCAGGCTTTCAATAGAAATATGATGCTTCCCAGTATGGAGAGATGCAGTTTTACCTTTCCTGACAGAGTGAGTATATTACTTGGAGAATATCTTATCAGTTTATAAAACAGGTAGATTGACATAATTGATATAAATATTATGATAAAAGTAAATATAAGCCATGAATATATATATTGAAGAAAGGGCAGTTTAAATAAATAAAAAGCCAGATCTGTATCGAATACGGGATCATTTATATTGAATTCGTGGCCGTAAAAATAGAATAATAGATCGTTCCAGTGTTCCGTACCTTCCATGGCTATTAAAATACCTGAAATACCTGTTATTAACACCAGCATTTTTACCGATTGCGCTTCAAAAACTCCGCTGTCAAGTATTTCTATAATATTACTCTGAGAAAACCTTACTATCCTGGGAGAAACCCTTTTTATTACATACAGATTAATTCCTATTAATATAATAAATAAAACTCCTATGATTAAACCTGTAAGGAATTTATATTTTAATATTACAAGGAACATATCTGTATATCCTGTTTCCTTGTACCATAGCCAGTCTATATAAAAGTAGATGACATTTTCTATGAGAAAATATAAAGTCACTGCAATAATAATAGTTAAAAATAATTTTCTAATATTTTTCATAAGTGTTTATGGTTTTTCTAGTCTGAAAAGATTTTCGCAGAATTCTCCCTGCTTCTTTATAAAGTCACGATCGGTAAGATCCAGTTTGACAGGTGTAATGGATATTTTATTTTCACTTATAGCTTTAAAATCCGTATTCTCATCCATATTCCCTGACGGAAGTTCGGCACCTATCCAGTACATCGGTCTTTTTCTGGGATCCAGATTTTTTTCTATCCAGCTTTTGTATGTGCTTTTGCCCTGAACCGTAATGGAAATACCTTTTATTTCTTCTTTCGGAATATCAGGCACATTAATATTAAAGAACATTCTCTCAGGCATTCTGTAATTAAACAGCCTGTCAGCCATAAGAGATGCAAATTTTGCTGCCAATGTGAAATTTGCTTCCTTGTCAAAACTGCAGAGAGATATGGCAATAGACGGAATCCCCTGAAGAGTTCCCTCTTTTGCTGCTGCTGCTGTGCCTGAATAGGATATGTCATCTCCCAGATTTGAACCATGGTTTATACCTGAAATTACAAGATCAGGCTTTGTTTTTTTCATAATGTGCTTTATACCGAGTATAACACAATCTGTAGGTGTTCCGTTTGTAGAATAGACTTTACATTTACCGTTTCCCCTGATTTTTTTAAACCTGAGGGGATCGAAAAAGGTAAGGGAATGGCTTACTCCGCTCTGTTCTCTGTCAGGTGCTATTACTACAAGATTATGTGATTTCGATAATTCTTTTATAAGAGCTTTAAGCCCTTTAGCTCCGTAGCCGTCATCATTTGTGAGAAGTATGTTCATCTTATATACCTCGTTTTATAGAATCGTGACGCGTAACGCGTGACGCGTGACGCGAGGAAGGAGAATGTTAATTATATGTTACTCCTTAATAAAATATTGGACTATAGTATAATATAAAAATTTATATATATCCAGTCCTAATTTTTGTGAGTGGTGAGTGGTGAGTGGTGAATAGTGAGTAAGAATGCTTACCAATTCAATAATCGCTGATGTTAAATATCTTTACTGGAAAAATTAAAATTATTTAAATATCCTTTTATTTAGAAGGTTTTCTTACATAGAAGAAGAATTTTTATAGTTAATTTGACTCTTTACGCGTCACGCGTTACGCGTTACGATTATTATTATGAAAAAAATTTTTATTTCTATATTATTCATACTTATAACCTGTACCATATCTGTTTCTCAAATTACGCCTGACGGGCTTGTTCAGCGGCTTGGCAGTTCTGATGATAAGGTGGTTAAAGATGCAATTACAGCACTTGCACGTTATGGTAAAGGTGCAGTTACTCCTCTTATAGATACTTTATCTACAACTGATGACAGACTCAGGAGAAATGCTGTAATTGTATTGGGCCGTATTGGCGATGTCAGAGCCATAGAACCTCTTATTTTTATGCTCGGAAGTAATGATGAACTGACAGGGGTATATGCGACTCAGGCTCTATGGCGTATCGGAGAACCTGCTGTTTTGCCTCTTATAAATTCCTTATCATCGGAAGATTATCAGATTAAATTGAATGCTGTAAAAATTCTTGGACGTATTGGAGATAAGCGTGCTTTTGACGGACTTGTAAAGCTCTGTAATGACGACGATGAAAAGATAAGAGCTTATGCCGTAAATTCACTGGGATATATTAAAGATAAAAGAGCACTGGATACTATGTTTAACGCTCTTGTTTCAGATAATGAATTTGTAGGCCGTTATGCTGTAGAAGCCCTCATATATATCGGGAAACCGTCTGTCCCACTCCTTATAGATGGATTGAAAAATGAAAACACCTATGTACGCATGAAATGTGCCAGTGCTCTTGGCAGAATAGGGGACAGGGAAGCAGTAGAGCCATTAATAGAAGCTATGTGGGATGAAAACGAACAGGTCAGAGGCGCTTCTGCCAATGCTCTGGGCTTTATTGGAGACAGGCGGGCTTTTGAGATTTTATTTGTAAAAATGGGTGATGAAGATCCTCAGGTACAGGCCTATTCTGCAGATGCCCTTATAAGGCTTGGGAATTTTGCTATAGATTTTCTTATAAAAAGATTAAATGATGAAGATGAAACTATACGTGTTAATGCTATCAAGATACTCGGCCGTATGGGAGACAGCAGAGCTGTTCCTGCCCTTACGGAAATATTGCTCAAAGATAACAGTTATCTTCCGAGAGCCTACGCAGCCAGTGCTCTTGGCCTTATAGGAGATATTTCTTCTATAGATATATTGTGTACATCTCTTGGTGATGAAAATGCCCTTGTGAGACTCCATTCTATAAAAGCATTGAGCCGTATAGGAACGCCTTCCGTAGAAGCTCTCCTTTTTTGCCTTACTTCTGCCAGGGAAAATGTAAGGGAAGGAGCATGTGAGGCCCTTGGCTTTATTGGTGATATAAGGGCTATAGATCCTCTTATATATAAGCTGGACTTCTATGACAGCAGTTATGAAAAAGCGAAGAATGCTCTTGTACGTATTGGAGAACCTGCAGTTGATACACTTATTCTTCATATGAATGACGGAACAGTTAAAAATAAAGCCTTTATAGCAGAGATTTTAGGTTTAATAGGTGATAATAAAGCCGTTTCCTGCCTGTGCAATTCTTTATTGAATGATGAAGATCATGTGAAAATTGCTTCTGCTGCTGCTCTTGGTAATATTGGAAATAAAGGAGCAGTTCCTGTCCTCTGTACACTGCTTGATGGCTCATACAGTGATGCAGTCAGGATTTCTGCAATAGAAAGTTTGAAAGTTATCAATGATCCTTCTGCCATACCTTTTTTAACAAAATCATTAAGTATTGATGGAGAAAGGGTTAATCTTGCTATATTGAATGCACTGGATATTATGAAGAAGGTTGATAATCCGGATTCTGTTATTCTGCTGCTGAATTCTTCAAACCCTGTAGTCAGAGCATCTGCTGCTTCTGTTCTCGGTGTGACGAAATCAGAAGAAGCAGTAGAACCTTTAATATTTATTCTGGAAGATAAAGATGATACAGTCAGACTTGAAACAGTAAAAGCTCTGGGCAATACAGGCGATCCGAGAGCAGTCGAACCTCTTATAAAGAGATTATATGATAAAAAACAGATTATACAGTCAGCTGCTGTCAGAGCTCTCGGAAAAATAGGGGAACCTTCTATAGAACCTCTGGTAAAACTCATGAGAACTGAACATGCTTTTATAAATTTTTATGTAATAAACAGCCTGTCCCATGTCGGGAAACCTGCCATTGCACCTATGATTGCACTCCTGAAGGATGACGATAATACGGTGAGACAGGGCGCCGCAAAAGTCCTTATCCGTATTGGAGATGTCAGTGCAGTAGAACCTCTTATTGAAGCTTTAAAGGATAATGACAGGTATGTCAGGGCTTATGCCATTACTGCTCTTGGCAATATAGGCGATGAGAGAGCTGTAGAACCTATAAGTCAGAGTGTTGATGAATACGATTCCCTTTCCAGAGTGAATGCTGTTTATGCTCTTGCCCATATAGGTAGGTCTGCCATGGATACAGTAGTGAAAAATCTCACGTCAAATTCTCCTGTCATACGGGCCTGTGCCGTTAAAGCCCTTGGATATATGGGCAATAAAGATGTAGTACCTGATTTGATCTCTGCCATGAATGACAGTGATATACAGGTTCGTATGAACGGAGCCATAGCTCTGGGTAGTCTCGGTGATAGTCGTGCCCTTGACGTGCTTATTGAAGCTTTGAAAGATGATTATAAATATGTAAGACTTGAGGCAGCCAATGCTCTTCTTTATATAGGAGACGCAAGAGCCATTGCTCCTTTAAAAGATGCTTTAAATTTTGAAGGTGACGAAGAAGTTACAGGTGCTCTTAAGAATGCTATCAGGATATTAGAACAGAGATGATTTTCAGTGACCTGTGACCGGTTAACTGATCACCGGTCACTGATAATGGAGGTAGTTTGAACATTGGATACACAGCCTTTATCAATGGATAAAGTTGTCAGAGGAAGATATAAGATTACTAATATTGTAGGTCAGGGAGGACAGTGTTTTGTCTATGAAGCAGAGGATATGGAGGAAAAGAAACGATTAATATTGAAAGAATTGAGAACAGATCCTGATGAACCTTCAATTCATGCTGAAAATATAGTTTTATTTAAGAAAGAATATGAAATACTCAGACGTCTGGAACATCCCGGATTACCTAAAGGTTATGATTATTTTGAAGAAGAAGGAAATCATTTTCTTTTAGTACAGTATATGGGAGGGAAAAATCTGGAGAGTCTCCTCAGAGAACAGAATACACCTTTTGAAGAAAGTGTTGTTCTTGAATGGGCAATACAGTTAGCAGAGATTCTTGTATATCTTTATAGTATAAAACCATATCCCGTAATAGTAAGAGATATAAAGCCATCCAATATAGTAGTTTCAGAAGATAATCATATAAGCCTTATAGATTTTACGGTGGCGAAAGAATTTAAAGGGGCCAGTAGCAGTGATACTGTTCGTATCGGCTCTCGTGGTTATGCTCCTCCCGAACAGTATGACGGACATACAGAACCAAGGTCTGATATTTATTCTCTCGGTATTTCACTTTACAGGCTTCTTACAGGAGAAGACCCGTCTTCGATAGATTTTCATCTTAAACCTTTGAGGAAATATAACCAGGATTTCTCAAAAGAATTTGAATATGTATTATTTAAGGCCACCAGCAAATCTCTTAATAAAAGATATAAAAGCCCGGAAGACCTCCTCATGGATTTGAAGGTTGTTAAGGATGAATTTGAAGGCATTCCCCATCCGGAATTTGTAATTCCTCATGACATATATCCTCCGGAAAAATCAGTCAGAGAAAATACGACCGGTGTTAAATCATTTGCTTTAAAAGCAGGAATATGTCTGATATTGATCTCTTTAATTACTTTTATATGTTTCTATGACAGCTTAATAGCAAATTATATGTTGCTAAAAGCAGACAAATTATACATTGAAAGAGATATGAATGGTACCATAATTGCCTGCGAGCATGTCCTGAGACATGATCCTGAGAATCTTCAGGCCAATTATTATATTGGCGTAATATATTTTTACAGTGATAAAAGGCTCAGAGGTGAAGAATATCTGAATAAATTGAATAAAGATCTTAATTTTTGCAGAGATAAATTTTCCTGCCATTATAAACGTTATCAGGATTTAAAAGATAAAGCAGAAGGAGTAAAAGAACTGGAAATAGCAACATTTTTTTCTGACCTGGTTAAAAAAACTGTGGAAATCCCTGATAATAGCTAAACGGTTCCGTGTTAATGAAAAAAGTTAACAATTTGTTTACAAATTTTTCTTTTAAAATAAATTCCCCTGTGTTATAGTTTTATTAAGAAAAATGAGGTGATTTATTTATGCTCGGAAGTATCGATACTAAAAAATGGGGTGCTCAGCTGGGGCAGTTAAGTAATGGCCTTAAAAAAGCCACCAGTCAGCTTGTATCAGAATCAAATAAATTTGTTGAAGGATTTAAAAGTGCATCGGAAACGAAACAGGCAGATAGTGTAACTATTTCATCTGCTCCTGAGGTAAAACAGGATAACCCTGCTCAGGAAATAACTCAAACGCCACAGCCCCCTCCTCCTGCCGGCGGAGTGGATATTAAGCAAGGTGTTACTATGGGAGTCGCAGCAACAGTAGGTATGATGACAATGGGACCTATGGGAGCGGCACTCGGCATATATGCAGGTAATGAAATATCAAAACATGGCGGATTAAAAGAAGCATTTCTTGCAAATCAGGAAAAACTTAAAGGAGTTTCCGGTAAATTTTCCGATAAATTTAAAGCTTTCACCGGTGCTGTGCAGTCAAATACGTCTACCGTTACGGTAGATAACGGGCTGAGTCAGACGAAAGTAGCTACAAATAACGGTACAAATAGCAGTGTACCTCAGACTCTGACTATAATTGAAGAATAATCACGAATATTTTTCTACCGTCTGGCCTATTAAATTATTTATTGAAGGCCAGCACCTGGATTTTGGAGTGTGCAGAGCATATTCAAGAGCTACTTTTGTCATATGCTCTATAAACCATTCGTAGTAAAAATGTGTTATAGATTGCGGATTTGCGTCAGGTACGAGATCTGTAAAATCTATGGCATAGGGAGTTCCGTCTTTTATTGCCCATTCTACAATATTCATATCATAGTCCAGAGCTTTACAGAGTTTTATAGAAGCATTTACGATATATTTACCCAGATCCCTCGACAGATGTTTGTGATCACATATATATTCCCTTTTCTCCGGTATATATTTTACAGGACATACATATTTTTTACCCAGAACAAAGGTACGTACAAAATGTTGATATTCAATCTTTTCCTGAAGTATCATTACATGATGACCTGAACGGTCATAGGCAGCAATTAATTCGTGAAAGTTATTTACTATGGTCAGATGTTTCCACCCTACTCCCAGTGCCGGTTTTAATACTGCCGGAAATCCTATGTAAGAAGTTATTTTATCCCAGTTTAATGGATAGGATAAATTCATAAGATCTTCCTGGCCTATAAGACGGTAACATGGATCGACTCTGTATGTTTTTGACGGAAGAAGTACTGTTCTGGGAAGATTTATACCGGTTCTTTTTGCTACAGTATAATCAAAAAATTTATCCGGTTCAAATCTGTAAGGGTTGTTTATTACATAACATCCCGATAAAAGGGCATTTTTTACATATTCTCTTAAAAATGGCAGACAATGAGATGCTCTATCTATTATTACCGTATATTCGCATGGTTCTGCAGGGTGTATTTCAGGTATTTTACACCTTTCTGCCCTTATTCCTTCTATCTCTTTTTTATTTATCTCTTCAATGAGTCTGTCAGGCATAGGCCCTTCTTCTCTGTGGAGAATTCCTATTTTTTTATTAATTTTTTCTTTTGTTTTACTCATCTCATGGCCTCTCGATTCGTGATGCGTAATAGGTGATGCATGTTACACAAGAATTATTTTTTATCAGAAAAAATAATTTTCTACGTTTAACATAGAAATCCTTTTTTGTAACAGGAAATAATTATAACATCTTGCACTGATTATAAAAGTGATATAAAATACAGTGAGCAGTGATTGGTTAATATATACACCATTCACTACTCACTACTCACTATTTTCAGGAGGTATGTATGAAAAAATGTTACATTATTCTTTTTATCCTGCTTTATCTATCATCAGACCCTTCGTTTGCAGGTGGAAAAGAATATATTCAATCTAATATAGATTATATCCTTTCAGATTCTTCTTTTTATGGCGGGAAAGTTTCTGTTTATATAAAATCTCTGAAAACCGGTGAAGTTATATATGATTATAATAAAAATCTGTCTCTGACACCGGCATCCAATATGAAGATCTGTACTACTGCCACAGCTCTTTATAAATTGACCGATACCTTTCGTTTTGATACGAATATTTACGGAAATGTCAGTAATGGCAAACTAGAAGGAGATCTGGTTATTTACAGTAACGGTGATCCTACACACTGTATTTATTTTCATAAACCTCCAATGAAGATCTTCGAAAATATGGCACAGAATCTTTATTCACAGGGTATAAGAATTATAGAAGGAGATTTGATAGCAGATGACAGTTTTTTTGATAGAAATTTGAGAGGAAAAGGCTGGAAAGATGAATATAAATTTGAATCTTACAGTGCAGAAATAAGCCCCCTTTCTCTGAATGAAAACGTTGTAGATGTCAGGATATCTCCCGGTAAAGCCTCCGGCCTTCCTGCTATTATAAGTTTATTTCCTTCTTCAGGTATATTCAGTATAGTCAATAAGGCAGTAACTTCTCATAATGATGAAACTATTTCTGTCTATCCCGGTGAAAATAACAATAAAATTACCATATCAGGCTCCATACCGGTCAGTTATTCCACAATGGAAACATATGTAAATGTTCATCAGCCTGCCCTTTATACTGCTTCTGCTTTCGCAAAGATTTTGAAAGATAAGGGTATAAAATTAAAAGGACATGTAAGACTTATAGACCTGAAAAAAGAAAGTTATAAGAGAAATGAGCTTGTTGTGCTGTGTTCTTATAAGTCACCGCCTCTGCCTCAGGCAATAGCCTATATAAATAAAGAAAGTGATAATCTTTCTGCAGAAATGCTCCTGAAGACTCTGGGAGGCATCTATAATGGCTACGGTACCTCGGAAAACGGAAGCAGTATTGTAAAAGGATTTCTTGTTTATATAGGTACAGATGTAAAAGGTCTTACCATGGTGGACGGTTCAGGTCTTTCCCCGGAAAATCGTATAACTGCCCGTATAATTGTAGATATTCTTACGTTTATGTACAGATCAGAATACCGTAAAAGTTTTATGGATAGCCTTTCTGTAGCAGGTGTGGACGGTACTTTGAAGAAACGGCTCAGAGGAACTGGAGCAAAGGGAAACCTTAAAGGTAAGACAGGTACTCTGAACGGAGTGTCATCTCTTTCCGGTTATGTGACAACTTCTTACGGGCAGTCCCTCGTTTTTTCCATAGTCAGTAATAATGTGCCTGAATGGGCGGCAAAAGACGGAGAAGATAGAATAGTTACGGTGCTGGCATTATGTAAGAAGCCTATATGAAGTGTGATGGGAGCAGAGTGAAAAGTGAAAAGTGAAAAAAACGTTATTTTACTTGCTTTTCACTACTCACTACTCACTGTTCACCATTTTAATTGACTTTTAATGTAATTTCAGTTAATATAATTTCTATAATTGAACTTTAT
>CAYSLJ010000031.1:40788-50201 GCA_964431735.1 uncultured Synergistia bacterium
TTAATTGACTTTTAATGTAATTTCAGTTAATATAATTTCTATAATTGAACTTTATATAAATCGTGCTCCCTTAATGGTTACGCGTTACGATTTAAATAATTTTAGAGGTATTATGGAGCTTATTTCTTGTCCCCATTGCGGACATTCTAATAATTCTGATGAGGAAAATTGTAGTTCCTGTGGTTCATTCATGTCCAGATACTCGTCTGATGGGACTCTGGCACCGGGTACAGTTATAAAGAATTCTTATAAGGTCATCAAATTGATTAAAGCAGGCGGAATGGGTGCTGTTTATATAGGCGAAGATATGACAGGTAAAACTATTGCCATTAAAGAACTTTTTATAGATGAATCTTATGAAGAAAGTGACGAAGTCCTTATTGCCAGGTTTGAACGGGAGGCAGGATTACTTGCAACACTATCACATCCTAACCTGCCCAGAGTGAGTGATTATTTTTATGATTTTGATAATTATTTTATGATCATGGACTATATAGAAGGAGTAGACCTTGAAGCTATACTCGAAAACGAAGGTCGCCCCGGACTTGCCGAGAGTAAAGTAATAGAATGGGCCATAGAAATTTGTTCTGTACTTGACTATCTCCATAACCATAAACCTGTAGTTATTTACAGAGATATAAAACCGGCAAATATTGTTATAAGGAGAAGTGACAATATGGCTATACTGGTTGATTTTGGCATTGCAAGGCCTGTTGAGCACGGACTTACGACTACTGCCAAGACCATTATAGGTACTGTAGGTTATTCGCCTCCTGAACAATATGAAGGTAAACCGAGACCTCAGAGTGATATTTATGCTCTTGGTGCTACAATGCATCATTTACTTACCGGCAAGTTCCCTGTAGTACCTTTTGAATTTGAACATGTCAGAAAATTAAATCCCTCCATTTCAGTTCTTACGGAACAGATTGTAATGAAATCTCTGGAATTTGCAATTGAAGATCGTTATAAGTCTGCCGACGAACTGAAAATCGCCCTCCATTGTGTCGGAAAAAAGCAGGTTTTTCCTGTTCCCATAAAACAGAGAACAAGGCATAAATCAGAACATAAAGGTAAAGAGTCTGTAGACCTTGCAAAGGCTCATTCGAATCTGGGAGTTCTTTATGCAAAAGAAGGCAGTTTTGACAGGGCAATGGAAGAATTTGAACAGGCTATTATTCTGGATCCGTATTCAGCAGAGGTATATTCCAATCTCGGATATGTTTCTCTTATGATTAAAGACTATGATATGGCTCTGGAATATTTTAATAAAGCTATAGAGCTAAATCCAAAACTCTCAGGTGCTTACTGTAATCTTGGTGTTTTATATAACAGAAAAGGTATGATGGAAGAAGCGATAAAACACTTTCAAAAAGCACTTACAATGGATAATTCTCTTGCTCATGCCCATATTAATATAGCTCATATATACGGAAACAGGCAGATGTACAGAGAAATGATAGAGGAATGTGAGAAAGCTATAAGAAAAAAACCTGAATCTATGGAAGCCTATATAAATTATGCCTATGGCTGCGGTAAAACAGGGGCTTATGAGAAAGGTATAAAAAGACTGGAAAAGGCCATCCTCTTTGATGATTCAAGTGCCTTTGCCCATTCAAATCTCGGTGTTCTTTACGGAGAAAATAAACAGTACGATAAAGCAATAAATTCTTTTGATAAAGCTATTTCCATTGACCCTGATTATGCGGAAGCTTATTCCAACATGGGTATAGTTTATTATAAGAAAGGGGATTTCAATAAATCAAAAGAAAACTTTAAGAAAGCGGTAGAACTGAACCCTGAATTTATGCAGGCAAAAGCCAATCTTGCAAGACTCTGTAAAGAACAGAAGGTAAATGAAAAAGAAAAACAGGAAATAGTCAGGTTACTTGCTACTGCTCCTGAAAAAATAGTGTTCGGTAATGACGATCTGGCTCTGGCACCGGCTGTTATTTCACCTGAAGACAGGGATGAGGAAGAGGGATTTGTAACATTTAAGGATAAAAAGGAAGAGGAAGATAAAAAAAGAAGGCTTGAAGCACAGATAACTGTTATACCGAATGAACCTGCCCCTTATATTGAACTGGGACGTTATTATATTGACCATGGTAATATGGATGAAGGTATAAGGCATTATCAGAGAGCTATTCGTATTGATCCTTCCGGAATAGACGGCCATTTTTATCTGGCTCAGGCCTATGAGAAAAAAGGTCTTAACTGCCTTGCAGAAACAGAATATAGAAAGGTGATAAAAAATCAGCCATCCCACATTGAAGCATATTTACACCTGGGAAAACTATTACTTATGAAAAAAGATTTTGATGGGGCTTCTATAAATTATTCAAATCTGATTACCATAAAAAATGATATTCCTGAAGGTCATTACGGGCTCGGTATTTCATACATGGGATTGAAGAAATATAAAGCTGCGAAAACGTCTCTGGAAAAAGCTCTTGAAATGGGATTTACCTGGCCCGATCTTTATTTTAATCTTGCAATGATCTATTATGAACAGGAACACTTCTATGATAAAGCAGAGGAATATCTTAAAATTGCTATAAGCAGGAATCTGTCCTATCCTGAGGCTCATTTATATCTTGGAAATATATATTATACAAAAAAATTATTACATGAAGCCATGTGGCAGTATGAAGAGGTCATACAGTTGAAATCTGATTATGCCATAGCCTATTCAAATCTCGGTGCAGTATATAATGACCTGAATATGCTTGATAAGGCAGAAGATTATTATTACAGGGCTTTACAACTGGACAGAAATATAGCGGAAGCCCATCGTAATCTTGGAGTTCTTTATCAGAAAAGAGGGGAGTTCCTTAAAGCTATAGATGAAATGGAAATATATTTGAGCCTCGGTGAACCGGAAGATACCAGGGAAATCAGGAAGAGAATAAAGGATATGGAATATAAAATCAAACAATCAGTAATATCTCGAAGATGATTCTTTGATTTATCCCCATCTGCATACAAAAAAATTGCAGGAGACATAATTCTATGGCGAAAGATCCTTCTTTATTAAAATCTGATAACGGTAATAAAAGCAGAGATAAGGAAGAATTATTTAACGGTCATGCCAGTTTAGGAGTTCTCTATGCAAAAGAAGGCCAGTATGAACGTGCTATAGAAGAACTTGAGAAGGCAGTTGTAATTAATCCTTCTTCACCGGAGATATTTGCCAATCTCGGCTATATTTTTCTTATGATAAAAGAATATGATAAAGCCGGTGAATATCTTTCCAGAGCAATAGCTTTAAATCCATCCCTCTCAGGTGCTTACTGTAATCTCGGTGTTCTGTACAGCAGACAGGGAAAATTGGATGAAGCAATTTCAGAATTTCGCCATGCCCTTGAGATTGATCCCACTCTGGCAGAAGCCCATATTAATATTGCACATATATATGGTATCAGAAAAATGTACGTAGAGATGAAAGAGGAATGTGAAAAAGCTATAAAGATAAAACCTGATTGCATTCAGGCCTATATTAATTTTGCCTATGCCTGCGGTAAACTTTCCCGTTATACTGAAGGCATAAAAAAAATACAGCAGGCTTTACGTTATGACTCTTCCAATGCAATTGCTTTTTCCAACCTGGGAGTACTTTATGAAGAAACAAGACAATATAATAAAGCCATAGAATCCTTTCGTAAAGCTATAACTATCGATCCTGATTATGCAGAGGCCTATTCCAATCTGGGTACGATTTATTATATTAAAGGTGATTATGAAAGTTCCAGGGATAGCTTTAAAAGAGCAGTTACATTGAATAAGGATTTACCTCAGGCAAAGGCTAGTCTTGCCCGTATTTGTGAGGAACAGGAACTTTCTCCCGGAGAAAAAAAAGAAATTCTGGATTTACTGGATAATGTTTCAGAAACTAAAATTACCGGAGAAGGTGCCATCATTGCATCGGAGGGAATAGCGCTGGCAGTTGAAGAGGACAGGGAGTTAAAGAAGCTTGAAGAAGCGATCAGGCTGAATCCCGATTCCCCTGCCTGTTATGTCAATCTTGGAAAATATTTATTCGCCCATGACAATATTGATGAATCTATAAGACAGTATCAAAAAGCTATAAGACTGGATCAGGCATGTTATGATGCCCGCTATAATTTAGCCATAAGCTATGAAAAGAAAGGTCTTATTGTTCTTGCTGAAAATGAATATAAGAAACTTCTGAAGTATGATCCTGAAAATATTCAGGCCCTGTCAGGAATTGCCGGGATATTGTTTGATAAAGGTGATTTTGAAGCCTCTATTGCACAGTACTTACATATTTTAAATATAAAAGATGATTTCTCAGAAGCCTACTACAGAATTGGCATTATACATAAAGAAATGAAGCAATATAATGAAGCCATAAAAGATTTTGACATGGCCATAAAGGGAGGTTTTGACAGAGGAGAAGTTTATTTTAAACTTGGCCTTGTCTATTATGAACTTCAAAAATTAAAGAAGGCTCTGGAATATCTAAAAATTGCTGCAGATAAGCACTTAGCCGACCCTGAGCTCCATCTTTATCTCGGTAATATTTTTTATAGAATGAAGATCTTTCATGAATCTCTAAAACATTACAATGAAGCCATTAATCTAAAAGAAGATTATGCTATAGCCTATTCCAATCTCGGAGCAGTCTATAATGATATGAACAGACTTCTTGATGCACAGGAAAGTTATTATAAAGCTATAGAACTTGATCCTTCCATTGCAGAAGCCCATCGTAATCTGGGAGTACTTTATCAGAAAAAAGGTGATTTTTTCAAAGCCATAAAGGAAATGTACAGTTATCTGAAACTCTGTGAAGCAGAAGATAGAAAAGAAATAGTAAAAAGAATAAGTGATATGAAAAAAAGGCTTAAATATGATGAATTAAAGATGCTTGAAGGAGAAGATATTGTTTTTACGGGAGATACATAAAAAAAATATATAAAAACCTATTGACAGGGACAATAGAAGAGTTATATTAAAATCAGGGTACTTTATATAAAAATAATGAAGTCTTATACTTTACTGTTTGTTAATTTTTATATTTGCCAGTGACCGCTCCGGTCATACCTGTTATTATGAAATAAAGAGAGAAAATTTAAGAGGAGGGTATTTTTATGCAAAGATTTGGCAGAGAAAAAGAAT
Source organism: uncultured Synergistia bacterium (assembly GCA_964431735.1). Taxonomy (GTDB): domain Bacteria; phylum Vulcanimicrobiota; class SpSt-956; order SpSt-956; family JAKJGF01; genus CALARM01. The sequence goes on from CAYSLJ010000031.1 coordinate 45,931, forward strand.
TAAATCATGGAAATTTTTCTGTTGAAAAAGACAGAAAATACCTTGATACCTCCCCCCTGAGATGCCCCATGGTGAAAAGTGAAGACTGCTTCATGACTGTTATAAATGCAAGTAAAGACGCAATTATAGCAATAGACGAACATGGATTAATCAATATATTTAATATGGCGGCGGAAAAAATGTTCGGTCATAAAAAAGAGGATTTAATAGGGAAGTCTCTTGATATTATTATACCGGAAGATTACAGGGAAACTCACAGAGAACATGTAAAAAGCTATCTGGCGACAGGAAAACCTGATGGAGCAATAGGAAAAACTGTAACACTTACAGCCTTGCGGAGTGATAATACACGGTTTCCTGTAGAATTATCCCTTTCTTCGGGCCACTATAAAACCGGTATTTTTATCCTTGCAATACTCAGGGATATTACTGAAAGAAAACATGTGGAAGAAGAATTGAAAAAATATCGCGACCATCTTGAAGAACTCGTGAAACATCGCACAGATGAGCTTAAAAATGCGAATGAGAAACTTCAAAAAGAAGTTTCAGAACGAAAACAGGCCCAGGAAGATCTCTGTTATAGACTCTTAATGGAACAGCTTGTTACTGCTATATCCACCCATTTTATAAACCTTACTCCGTCACAGATTGACAGGGAAATATACTGGGCTTTAAAAGCTCTGGGAGAGTTTGTTCGTGTTGACCGTTGTTTTGTAGATCTATATTCAGATGATTTAACAGGCATTGCTCAGACCTATGAATGGTGCAATGAAGGTGTTCAGCCAAGAAGTGACAGACTGAAAGAAATGTCTTTTGAATCCTTTTCATGTTCTATGGAACAAAAACAATTATTTGATTATATACATATTCCCGGTGAGAATGAATTCCCGTCAGGGAAGAAAATAAAAAAAGAAGTCTGGATAGCCTGTGATATGAAATCACTTTTTGCCATACCTCTTGTAATTAAGAAAAGCCTTATAGGACTCTTCGGTTTTTCTTCGGACAGAGGTGAAAAATTATGGAAAGAAGAAGATATAAAATTACTTAAAATGGTTGGAGAATTTTTTGTAAATCTTTTTGATCGTAAAAAAAATGATGAGGAACTCTGGAAATCCCGTAATATGCTTCAGGTTGTGCTGGATTCCATCCCTGCCAGAGTATTCTGGAAAAACAGCAAATCTGTTTATCTTGGATGTAACAGTCTGTTTGCTTCAGATAGAGGTCTGAAGTCTCCTGAGGAAATAACGGGAAAAACTGATTATGAACTGGCAGGTGAAAAAGATAAAGCAGATTTATCCCGTAAGTCTGATAGGAGGGTTATGAAGACAGATACTCCTGAATACCATATGATTGAAAATCAGATACAATCAGACGGGAAACAGGCATGGATTGATACAAATAAAATGCCCCTCCATGACACAAAAGGGAATGTAATAGGTATTATCGGTACCTATGAAGATATTACAGAACAGAAAAAGTCAGAACAGCAATTACGGGAAGCAAGAGAATATGCTGAAAGTATTATTCATACCATGCGTGATTGCCTCGTAGTAATAAATTCTGATATGAAAATAGTTTCGGCCAATCAGTCTTTTTACCGGACTTTTAATGTAAGCCCTTCTGAAGCAGAAGGGCAGATTTTTTATGACCTGAACGGAGGACAGTGGAATATACCGGAACTCAAGAATTTATTTGATAATATATTACCGGAGGAACATATTGTTGAAAATATTGAAGTAAATCAGAATTTTCATTCTCTCGGACAGAGAACAATGGTTGTGAATGCAAAAAAAATATACAGAGAAACTATGGATACACATTTAATCCTCCTTTCAATAGAAGATATTACGGAAATAAAAAAAATAACAGAAGAAAAAAACAGACTCATAAATCATCTTCAGCAATCTCTCGAACATATCAATCAACTGAAAGGTTTAATCCCCATATGTTCATCCTGTAAAAAAATACGTGATGACAACGGTTTCTGGCATCAGGTAGAAGCTTATATTGAAGAACATTCCCATGCAGAATTCAGTCACAGTATATGTCCTGACTGCCTTGTAAATTTTTATCCTGAATATTACAGGCAGAAAATTTTAGATAAAAAAGACAGGTTGAATGTTTATTGAGTGAAAAGTGAAGAGTGAAAAGATCTTGTCACTATTCACTTTTCACTTTAAAATACTTTCGTAAGTATCTGTGAAGCTATTTTAATTATATATACACATGGTATAAATATAACCTGTGAGAAAAGAGTTCCCACGAACATCCCTGCAATTAAAAAGAGAGCCATCGTCTTTACATGACCTAAAGGTCTTTTCCCTGCTACTGCCTGATCTGTAATAAGAGCACATGTCGGATCTACAACAATGCCTATCAGTATTGTTGCTACTCCGTTTACTATACTGGAAAGTAATGTGGCAGTCCTTGCAAACTCAGGCATAAGGGCACTTGCATAGGTGGCAGCCATAACTCCCACTGTATGTATGGAAATAACTATAACATTGAAAATAAGGAAAGGTTTCGGTATGTCTTTTATATGAGAAAGTTTTACTCCCAGCAGGGACGGCATTGCTGCAGTCCTTATAACACTTAACCAGTGAGATGGTTTTATCAGTAAATTCAGAAACAGTTTCGGCAGAGAACCGTATTTTTCCATACCTTTTATGGCTTTACAGTATATATTTATAAATGCAGGCATAAGGAGAAATCCCAGGAATATTCCTATGGTAGAGCCGAATATTATAAGTCTTAATCTGTTTTCAAGGAGTGAAAATTCACTGTTTTTTATGCTGAGATCCACTATTGAACCGACTATTGGTGCATAAACCTGCTGTGCCAGTCTCGTAATAAGAAAGAAAAAATTATATATTGATATGGCAGTAGCCACTCTTTTTGTCATAACTGCCGATATTCGCGATATGACTGTCGTAGAAGCAAGAGCGCTTACCATAATTGCTATTATAACCACTGTTATGAGGCTTCCTCCTGATGTGTCTCCCTGATTAAGATGGGCTGTAGCCCATGATATGATTTTTACACCGGGTAATAAAAAAAACTGCGAAATTATTGCTCCGAGAACATTACCTGCTATGAGGAAAACTGCAGTTATATAAACATGTTTTTCCGGTCTTTTTTTTGCTATAACTTCGTCCGTTATGAGTGCTGCTTTCGGATCTACTATAACACTGAACATAATAGCAGCGAGAGCATTTACAAGACCTGAAAGTAATATGGAAGTCCTTGCATAATCGCTGTTTATAGCACTGGCATACATGGCACATAATACCCCTGCTGTCCAGATAGCAGTGGCAAATATGTTAAATATAAGAAAGTTTACCGGTACCCCTTCCAGACGTAACAGGGATACACCGAAGTTGGATGGACGGGCAAGAACTGTATGAAAATTTTTCCATTTTTTTATATTTACCAGTCCTGTGAGAACTTTTATCATAGACCCTTCTTTTTCCAGGGCAGCTACGCCTTTAATAAATATTTTTACTATTGTCGGAAATAACAGCCATGCCAGAATTGCTCCCAGAGCGCTTCCTATGAGTATTATTCTTATCTGTATAAGAAGTGTTTCCATATTACCTGTATTTGTAGCCCTGTCTACATAACTTGCAAGTATGGGTAGATAAAACATATTGGCAAATCTGGTTATCATAAAGAATATTTGATATATGGTTATGGACATGGCAACATGACCTGTTTTTACTGCAGCAGGTCGTGAAGCGACCGTAGCAGAAGTAAGGAGTGTTACAATTGACGATACGATGAATATAAACAGGAGTTTCCAGTCACAGGCCAGCATTAATACCATTTTTTTTACTAATATAAGTATATCCATTCTTTACCTCCAGTAATTATGTTAGAATAAGTGATCGTGACGGGTAACGCGTAACGCGTGACGGGATTAACCCCCGGGCATCACTTATTACGCTTTACTCATTACGAGGTTATTATTTATGGATAGTTATGAAACTAACTATATATACGAGTATATTTGGAAAAAGTTCATCTATGCTCTCGTGACGCGTAATGCGTGACGGGAGGAAAAGGTTTTACATGCTTATGGTCAGGTCAGTAATTGTGAAATTATAATCTCAAACATGGTAAAAGTCAATTATTGAGGTGAGCATAAATAATAAATATCTGCTCTCGTGACGCGTAATGCGTGACGGGAGGAAGACTGTTATTACATGCTTATGCTCAGGTCATCAAATACCTTCCGGTGGGTGAGGCTCTTCCGAAAAATCTATAATCCTCTT